>JBEIPP010000207.1:0-4825 GCA_040376995.1 Flavobacteriales bacterium | reverse complement strand
CTCCTTCATCATAGTGGTTACTATGCTTCAGTCAAAAAAGTGTCTGTTTTATTAAGCTTTCAACTCTCATTACGATTCCTAATGCATAATCTGGGTTTAATCTAAATGAAAATGAAAAAAATAGTATTAACACTTGCCGTTACATTAACACTTGGCATAGTAATGTCTTCTTGTAAAAAAGATTATATCTGTAAATGCACTAAGACTTATACAGGAAATACAACAACAGTAGATACTGATTATTCTCAGTACACTTATAAAGATACACGAACTAAGGCAGAAAGCAGATGTAATGCTAATAATGATTCTGGTAGCGATATTTTTGGAAATTATAGCGTGAATTGCGAAATTAAATAAGCTAGTAGATGTTTGTTTAGTGAAGGAGCCTTTCAGATTTTTTGAAGGGCTTTTTTATTTATAGGGCTTTAAATTGTTGTTAATTTTAGGATTGATAAAAAGCGATACGTTATTTAAAAAAATGCATTCTTATAGATTTATTTTGTGGATTTGGATATAAAAATGGCATTTTTGTTGTGCATTTTTTTAGTATAATATTTATACTCTTTTAGTAAAAGAAATCAAAAATCCTACATAAGCGGTAACCTTACTATTTACTTTATGGTTACCTTTACGCTATGGCATTACTGCTAAAAGAAAATGTTAAAGTTGCCACTGATTCCATTAAAGGAAACAAGTTAAGAGCTTTCTTAACTATGTTAATTATCTTTTTTGGCATTACTGCTTTGGTTGGTATTTCATCAGCTATTGATGCTATGAAAGGGTCTATCAATAGTAATTTTACAAGTATGGGGGCTAATTCGTTTACTATTCGTAATAGAGATACGAATGTGAGGATAGGACGTAAAGGAAAACGAGCAAAAAAATACGAATCCATTACCTATAAAGAAGCGATTCGATTCAAAAATGAATTTGCATTTCCAGTGACAACGGCTGTGTCAACTATGGTCTCATTTAGTTCGCGACTAAAATTTGAAACAGAAAAAACAAATCCTAATATTCAAGTATTTGGTGGAGACGAAAACTATTTAGAAACGAGTGGTTACGAATTAGAAAAAGGAAGAAATTTTTCTCCTCAAGAAATTATTAATGGATCTCATGTTGTTATTATAGGTAAGGATGTGGAGTTAGCTTTATTTAAAGGAAAACAAAAGACCTTAGATAAAACGGTGACTATTAATGGAGGAAAGTATAAGGTTATTGGTGTACTGGCTAGTAAAGGTAATAGTATGGGTTTTGGTGGAGATAAAGTAAGTATTATTCCACTAACAGCTGCTCGTCAGTATTTTAGTAAACCAGATATGAGCTTTACGATTAGTGTATTGGCAAAAAACTCTTATTGGTTAGAATTAGCCATTGGAGAAGCCAATGGATTATTTAGAAAAGTTAGAAAGATTCCAATCGGAGAAGAAGATAATTTTGAAATTACACGTGCCGATAGTTTAGCGAGTATGTTAATAGGATTAACAAGCAAAGCATCTATGGGCGCCATTATTATTGGTATTATCACATTAATAGGTGCATCAATTGGTTTAATGAATATTATGCTGGTATCTGTTAATGAGCGAACAAAAGAAATTGGATTAAGAAAAGCATTAGGAGCCACGGCGCAAACAATTAAGAATCAATTTTTGATTGAGAGTATCGTTATATGTGTTTGTGGTGGTTTTTTTGGAATTTTAATGGGAATTATTGCAGCTAACTTAATTTCATTTAATTTAAGTTCTTCCTTTTTTATGCCATGGACATGGATAATTATTGGATTTACGGTGTGTTTAATTGTTGGATTAATTAGTGGTTATATCCCCGCTAAACGAGCGTCTCTTTTAGACCCAATTGAGAGTTTAAGATTTGAATAAATTTATTTTTTCGCCAAACCATAGTAAAAACCAAATCCAAGGGTAATCATACTCATGTTCCAATTGTTTTTTACTCTACTGTAATCAAACCATTTATCAAATCCAGGATAGGCTGTATTAAATTGAGAAAAGTTATAGTTGTAAGATAAATGACCTCCAATAGCAAAGTTTGGATCAACGATAAAATATAAACCAATCATTGGTTCAATAAATGAACTACTAAATTGAGTAGGGTATTTGCCAACCAATGAATCATTTTTGTATTTAATGCCTTCATATTTATTAAAATTATATCCAGCATTTAAAGAAATAGTTGCAAAACCGCTAGCACTAAAAAATTTATCGAAGCCTAATTTAATAAATGCATTTTGTGATTGCATCGAGGTGTTGATGTATTGATTTCTAAAATGTTTTTGGGGTTTGTAATACGTGTATCCGTATCCGAGCCCAACAAAAAAATCAGAAAATAGTTTTGCATTGATACTTAGATCTCCAATAACAACTCCCGAAAAAGAATTTCTGAAAGCTTCGCTAGATACTACTTTTGGTATTCCCACATTGCCTCTAACCGAAAATCTTGGTAAATCAGGTGCCTTGCTCGATATTTCTTCTTGCGCAATTGAAATGAATGCACTGAAAATCAAAATATATAAGAGTGTATGTTTCACTTATTAAAAACGATATGCTTGATTTATTATTGCTAATATAATCAAAATAATTAAGAGCAATTGATTGTGCATGAAAGCAAAAAATCCGCATTTAATAGTTAAATGCGGATTTTTTGATATTTTATTTTTATGTACTAGGCAAATTTTGCTTCAAATTCTTTCATTACATCTACCAATACTTGAACACTTTCAATTGGCATAGCATTGTAAATAGATGCTCTGTAACCACCTACATCTCTGTGCCCTCTAATGCCATCAATTCCAGCAGCTTTCCAGAACTTGTCAAACTCAGCTTCTTGTTCAGGTTTATTCATTAAGAAACATACATTCATATTACTTCTATCTTCTTTTGCAGTAGTACCATAGAATAAAGAGTTTCTGTCAATTTCACTATATAATAAATCTGCTTTCTTTTGGTTTAAACCTTCAATCCAGCTAATGCCACCGTTTTGTTTTAACCAACGTAAAGTTAACATAGTAACATATACAGGAAATACAGGAGGAGTATTATACATTGACTCCCCTTTAATGTGTGCCTGGTAATCTAACATCGATAACATTTTACGACCAGTTTTTCCTAAAATCTCTTTTTTAACCATTATCATGGTACTACCTGCTGGGCCAATGTTTTTTTGAGCTCCAGCATAAATTAAAGAAAAGTCTTTTGCATTTACTTTACGACTAAATAAATCAGAACTCATGTCGCACACTAAAGGAACTTCGCATTTAGGAAAGTTTTTAATCTGAGTCCCGTAAATAGTATTGTTTGATGTGATGTGGAAGTAATCCGCATCTTTAGGTACTTCATATCCTTTAGGTATATAATTAAAGTTTTTGTCTTCAGAAGAAGCTATAACTTTTGTATTACCAATAATTTTAGATTCTTTAATAGCTTTACTTGCCCAAACTCCAGTGTTTAAGTAAGCAGCATATCCGCTATCCGTTAATAAATTATAAGGTACCATGGCAAATTGAGTACTTGCTCCACCACCTAAATACAGAACTTCATATTCATCACCAACTTCAAATAATTCTTTAATTAAAGCGCGCGCTTCGTCCATTACAGCAACGTAGTTTTTGCTACGGTGAGAAATTTCTAATAATGATAAATTCATGTTATCAAAATTGATACATGCTTCTGAAGCCTGTTTTAATACTTCTAAAGGTAAAATACCAGGGCCTGCGCTAAAATTGTGAACTTTTGACATAGTGGTTAAGATTAGTTTTTGATTAGCCAAAATTAGCAAATATTATAGACATTAAAATAGAAAGTGCAAAAAATGCAAAATCTTATCTTGTTGTGGATTAAGAGCGATTTTATAACAAGTAGCTGAAATACCAAAGTGTGTAGTTTTTGTTTGTTAACCTTAAAGTTATTACCTGAAAAATTATTAGGAAAACCTTTTGAGTTTTTTTAAGAATTTAGGTTTTAATAACAATGCACCGTATCTCTTTTAAAACATGCATAACCTATAGATTTATCTTTCAAAACTACCAAGTAATTATAAGTATTTGGATTACTCTAAAAACTAACATCGTAAGACTTTTACCAATTTATTTATAATTTGAGTGTGAGCACTTTTAATTTTGTAGATTTTTTTGTAGAATAAATAATTAGGTAAAGTATAGTTAATGAATACTTTATCTAAAGTTTAATTGGAGAGTGAAATATCATAATTCATGTAAATACATTAATGCTATGAATAAGTTTAAACGTTTTTATATTTTTTTGTAATACAAATTCATTATTTTTTGTTTCTTAAACAGAAAATAATAGTTTAAATATTACTCTTAATCAAGAAAAACAAGCTACTGTTCTGCCTCATGTATTGTTAAGTTTTGATGCCATTATTGTATACAAAAAGGTTGAGTTAACTTGGGCGTCTGATACAGAGCACAATAATAATTTTTTCACCATAGAAAAGTCGAAAGATACAACAACCTTCTAGCAAGTAACAACTAATAAAGACTTTGTTAATTACAGCTCTTTAATATGTTATTTTGATGTTGATGATACTCCTTATGAAGGAGTTTCATACTATAGATAAAAACAAACTGATGCAAAAGGACAAGTGTTATCTTCTAGATTAGTATCTTTAAATAATAAATACGCATACACTGATTTAGTGATTAATAATTCAGTTCTTATGGACGGACCAGAAAATTTAACCCAGATTATGCATTAGGAATCGTAATGAGAGTTGAAAGCTTAATAAAACAGACACTTTTTTGACTGAAGCATAGTAACCACTATGATGAAGGAGAAAAAGTGGCAAAGCG
>JBEIPP010000031.1:0-24185 GCA_040376995.1 Flavobacteriales bacterium | reverse complement strand
CTATTTTCTAAATGTTCTAGCTCAGGATAAGAGCCAAAAATTAAGCGATCCTCTAATTTGGATTTTGTTTCCATGTAATTTTCGGTTAAAGAAAACTCCAGTTGAGCTAAAGCATATAAATGAAACGTTGTTTTCCTACCAACTAAAGGTTCTCCTAAATTATGATTTAAATCAAACACTGATGAGCCAGTAGCTATAATTTTTAATCCATCAATTCCGTCAATCATTAATTTTAATTTAGCCCCAATATCTGGTATTTCTTGGGCTTCATCAATGATTAATAATTTTGTATTACCTAATAATCGTTTGTAGTTTGAAAGTGATTTAACGGCTAGTGCGTTAATGGTATCTACATCATCACCATTTAAAATCATTGATTTTTCAGCTATTTTTTTTAATAATTGTTTTACTAATTCAGTTTTACCAACACGCCTTGCTCCTACAATAATAATAACTTTATTAGGCTTTAATTTGTTTAGTATAACTTGTTCTAAATATCTTTGTATAATAGCCATTTTTACAATTTATATGCAAATATAATTACAAAAAACAAATTTCCGTCAGTTAAAACTCTAAATTAACACAAATTCCGTCAGATAAAACTCCAAATTAATATAAATTCCGTCAGGTAAAACTCCAAATTAATATAAATTCCGTCATTAAATGTAATTTATTCCATAAAAAAACCCCGCTAAAGCGGGGTTTTTATTTTATACTTTATTTCTAGATTAGAAATGTAAGTTTAAACGTAAGTTAGCAGATGGTGCTAATAAAGATCCAGTTGAAGATTGATTTAAATCTGTATCAATTACAAAGTGACCTCCGTTTTTCTCAGTTTTAGTAACATCAGATTTAGCTTGAGAAGTATTATCGATAGACTCAACTGTAGTAACTGTTTTTCCACCTGTCATATAACCAATACCCCAACCGAATTCGCCACCGATTGAAATTTTTGGTGCAATGAAATATTCAGCGCCAATGAAAGCACGAACACCAGCTCCAAAACCACCACCAACTTTTCTACTAGTAACACGGCTAGAAGTTTCATTAGCAACTCCGATTGAAGAGTTTACATTACCTCCTAAAATATTTACAACACCAGAAAAATCAGAAGTATTTGATACAGTTACATCAGTTAAGCCTGCTGTAGTTCCATCAACTGCTTGTCCGTAAGTATATTTATCTTTTTGTGAAGAACCCCAGATAACTAAATCAGCACCGTAAAAACCTTGTAAACGAGTTTTTCCTTTACGTTTTTCGATACCAACTGTAATACCTAAAGTACTTTTGTTTTGAGCAACTTTATCTTCTTTTTGAGTAGGTAAAGTAGGGTAAGTTAAACCAGTCTCAGTAACATCAGATAAATATTTTTTAGTTGTTTTGCTATCATAACCTAAACGAATACCTACACGGTATGCAGTTGTAGCATCTTTGAAATACTTACCTGATATGATGTTTGACTTAGCATTTAAATAATTCCATGTTGGAGCTTGGTTATTGTTTACAACTCTACCACCAAAGAAATTACCTACATACTCTAAAAACGGTTTAGCGTCTACAGAAATTTCATAATCACCAGCTTCTGGCAAAAATGGTTCACCTTTTTTTGATGTTAAATCTTGAGCGAAGGCAGAAGTTACTCCAAATGCCATTGCTACTACAGCGATTGATTTTTTCATAATTGTTTTGTTTGTTTGTTTTATTTGTTTGTTTTATTTGTTATACAAATTTGGTCATTTTAATAGAGTACAAGTTTAGTAATAAGAATTCAATTACAAACAAGTATGTGTTAATATTGTAGAAAACTTGTATTGATTTTAATCATTCCTTATTTTGTAACATGGGTACAAATTTAAATTTACCGAACGCTTGTTTGTCAAATTCTGTGCCAGACTTTTTAACAATTACATTCATTATTTGCTCTTCACCTTCCCCTAAAGGTATTACTAATATTCCACCAACTACTAATTGCGCCAATAAATCCTGAGGAATGTATGGCGCAGCTGCCGTTACAATAATTTTATCAAAAGGAGCAAATTGAGGCAATCCTTTATAACCATCACCATATATTAATTTAGCTCCTTTATAACCAATTAATGGTAAAAACACTTTAGTTTTGTCAAATAACTCTTTTTGTCGTTCAATCGAGAATACTTTTGCTCCCATTTCCAATAAAACAGCCGTTTGATAACCGCAACCCGTTCCTATTTCCAAAACTTTTTCTCCTTTTTTAATATTTAGTTTCTCTGTTTGAAATGCTACAGTAAACGGATGGGATATGGTTTGGCCTGCTCCAATTTTTAAAGCCTTATCTGAATAAGCGTGATCTAATA
This sequence comes from Flavobacteriales bacterium, assembly GCA_040376995.1. Lineage (GTDB taxonomy): Bacteria > Bacteroidota > Bacteroidia > B-17B0 > Aurantibacillaceae > UBA4416. The sequence continues at coordinate 21,852 of JBEIPP010000031.1, read as the reverse complement.
AAGCTGGTCGTTCAGTTGATTGATCAAAAAATAAATGTCGTGGAATTTTTAAAATGGTATTTAATACTGCTTGATTAGTAATTCCTTTTTCTTTTAATTGTTCCACTAAACGTTTTCTTTTCCCTTGGAACAGATATTCGTCTTCTTTATTAGTATTAATTAGCATGCCTTAAAGCTAATTATAATAAACAATCCTATATTAATATAAAAAAAATGATTTCCAACAATTCACTTTTAATAGATAGTATATTTGCCAAAATTGTTATTAAATGAACGTAGGAATTGTTGGACTAGGGCATCTAGGAAAAATTCACTTAAAATTATTAGGCGATATTCCTGAGTTTACACTATCGGCTATATATGATATTGATAAAACCGTTATAGACAATTTAGTATATCAAAAAAATGTAAAATCGTGCAACAGCTACCAAGAATTGTTAGATAACTGTGAGACCGTTTTAATAATAACCCCTACTCCTTCACATTTTGAATTAGCAAGCGAAGCGATTAAAAAAGGAAAACATGTTTTTATTGAAAAACCAGCTACTAGCAACCCTGAGGATACTAAAAAATTAATCAAATTATCTAAAGAGGCAGGGGTTAAGGTTCAAGTAGGACATGTTGAACGTTTTAATCCTGCTTTTACAGCCGCAAAAATATATATAGAAAACCCAACTTATATTAATATTGAGCGATTAGCTTGCTACAATTCAAGAGGTACTGATGTATCGGTTGTTTTAGATTTAATGATACATGATATTGATTTGTTATTAAATACCATTAAAAGCAAAATCAAAAAAATTTCAGCATCTGGCTCTTCAATTATAAGCCAAACGGCTGATTTAGCCAATGTGAGAATAGAATTTGAAAATGGATGTATTGCAAACTTAACTGCAAATAGAGTAGCTACACATAATGTTAGAAAAATGGACGTTTTTCAACGCAATACCTTTATACATATTGATTTATTAAATAAATTAACAACTATAAGAACGATTAAACCTATTACAACAGCCAATACTAACAAAGGAGTTGTTTTAGATCCAGGAAATGGGCAACAAAAATTTGAAGTTATTCAAAATCAACCAATTATAAATCCTGTAAATGCCATAAAAACTGAACTTGAAAGCTTTTATAAAAGTATTATAAATGATTTGCCATTAGCGGTTACCTTATTAGACGCAGAAATAGCACTTCAAGTAGTTAGAGATATTGAATTACACATTAGTTCAATTATCCGATAATATAGGATTGGCAAACATGAATTTTTGCTATGCCAATACAATAAGTACTATTATCTTTACGTTACACACAACGTATGCATAAATATTTACTCTACTTTCTACTGTTTTTTGGTTTTCTAATTACTTTTTCTTGTAATAAAGACAGCCTAAAGGCCCCAACGGCTTCGTTTTTAGTAGTTGATAAAGTGTCCTTAAAAACAAACAATTTAACACAAGGTTCTAATAGTCACAAAATAACAGATATCTGGTATTATGTTGATGGGCAATTTAAAGGAGCTTTTCCTGTAGGAAGTGTAATGCCTATTGTAACAGAAAATAATGCAAACATTAAGCTATTTGCAGGAATAAAAAATAATGGAATTTCAGCAACGAGATTACCTTATGAATTTTACAAGCAAATATCTTTTAACCAAACTGTAGAAGCAGGAAAAACATATACTGTTTCTCCTGAATTTGAATATAATTCGTATGCGATTTTTAACTATACTCAAGATTTTGATTCTCCAGGAAGTCAATTTTCTTCTGTTGGTGATTCGGCAACTGTAATAGTATCAGATGCGGCAAGCACTTTTGGAGGCATTGGAGGTTCTCTTTTTATGGGGATGAGTGATGCAAAACCTACATCAAAAATATTGCAAACTACTCCTTATTTTTTACCAACAGGAGGCGAGCCAATTTACCTTGAATTAAATTACAAATGCAATCAATCATTTGTTGTTGGTATTATTGGTGGTGGCTCAGATGAAAGGGAGGCATTAACTATTAATCCCTCTGATGATTGGAATAAAATATACATCCAATTAACTAGTGTTGTTAGTAGGCAACCTATCTATGCTTCGCTAGGATATCAAGTATTTATACGTGCTACAAAACAAGTAAATTCTCCTAAAATATATCTTGATAATATTAAATTAATTTTCCAGTAAGTGAATAAGGTCCTACAAACATTCAAATATGTTTTTGCTGATTATATATCAGCTGGTTTAGCTTGGAGTTTGTTTTATTTATATCGAAAATTTTATGTTGAACCAGATAAATTTGGAATTTTACCAGAACAAGTTTTTGACAGGCAATACATTTTGGGGATGATTATTCTTCCTTTAGGATGGCTACTTTCTTATTATTTAACAGGTTTTTATAAAGACATTTATCGAAAATCCAGAATTAATGAGTTTATTCAAACGTTTGCAACATCAATTATTGGCGTCACATTTATTTTCTTTTTTATCTTATTAGACGACTTTGTTCCAAACTACAAATCTTATTATAAGGTATATTCCGTTTTATTTGTATTACATTTTTTACTGACCGCAATTTTAAGATTTGTATTATCTACAATAACAAACTACAGAATTAATCAAGGAAAAATAGGGTTTAATACTGTTATTATTGGGAGCAATAAACGCGCTTTAAAAATATATGAAGAAATAACATCTAGTCATAAATCGGCGGGAAATGTTTTTGTAGGCTTTATTCATTTAGATGAAAAAAATGGTTTTTCTGAGCAATTAAAACAAAAGCTACCTCACCTTGGAGAATATAAAGATTTAAAGGAAATTGTTAATAAATACGCAGTAAAAGAAATTATTATAGCTATAGAATCTTGGGAACATGCTTATTTAGAGAAAATACTTAACGAATTAAACGATTTTGAAGCAATCATAAAGATTATACCCGACGTGTATGATATTTTATCTGGTCAGGTAAAAATGAACTCCATTTCTGATACGGCTTTAATTGTAATTAATAAACAAGTAATGCCTAAATGGCAACAATCTGCAAAACGATTTATTGATGTTAGTATTTCAATATTTGCATTAATAACCTTTAGTTGGTTATATATTATTTTAATCATTGTTGTAAAATTAAGTTCAGAAGGTCCTGTGTTTTTTAAACAAGAACGAATTGGAAAAAACGGCAAAGCATTCAATATTATAAAATACAGAACAATGTATACTGATGCTGAAAAATTTGGACCATCTTTATCTAAAGCAAATGATCCAAGAATAACAAAATTTGGTCGTTTTTTAAGAAAAGTGCGTTTAGATGAAATTCCACAGTTTTATAATGTTATAAAAGGCGACATGAGTTTAGTTGGACCTAGACCAGAACGGAAATTTTTTATTGACCAAATTGTTGTTCGTGCACCTCACTTTGTGCACTTACACCGAGTTAGACCAGGTATTACGGGCTATGGTCAAGTAAAATATGGATATGCTGAAAATATTGAACAAATGGTATCACGTGTGAAATTTGATTTACTTTATATTGAAAACATGAGCTTGTTATTTGATTTCAAAATATTAGTTCACACAGTTCTTATTGTTATTCAAGGTAGAGGGAAGTAAATTACCAAGCACGATTGACAAATTACGAATTTTCAACTTCGTAAATCGTACTTCACAAATCGTAATTTTCATTATATTCGTAACCTATTTAAAACAAAAAAAATGAAAATATTAATTACTGGAGGTGCTGGCTTTATTGGTTCACATGTTATAAGATTGTTTGTAAACAAATACCCTAACTACAACATTGTTAACCTTGATAAATTAACCTACGCTGGTAATTTAGCCAACTTAAAAGACATTGAGAACAAACCTAATTATACTTTTATAAAAGGTGATATTGTTGATGCAAGCTTTATTAATCAATTATTTAAAGACCATCAATTTAACGCGGTTATTCATTTAGCAGCCGAAAGCCATGTGGATAGAAGTATTACCAATCCTTTAGAATTTGTTTACACCAATGTTATTGGAACTGTAAATTTATTAAATGCTGCTAAAGAGTTACATAAAGCGGACACCTCAAAATTCACTAAATTTTATCATGTAAGTACAGATGAGGTTTATGGCTCCTTAGGTGATACAGGTTTATTTACCGAAACTACAGCTTATGACCCTCATAGTCCCTACTCCGCCTCAAAAGCAAGTTCAGATCATTTTGTGAGAGCGTATTTCGATACGTATAAATTACCTTGTGTAATTTCTAATTGTTCAAATAATTATGGCCCTTATCATTTTCCGGAAAAATTAATTCCACTTTGTATTAATAATATTAAAAATAATAAACCATTGCCTATTTACGGTAAGGGAGAAAATGTAAGAGATTGGTTATTTGTTGAAGATCATGCTCGTGCTATTGATGTTATTTTTCATTCGGCAGTTCTAGGAAGCACTTATAATATTGGAGGTCATAATGAATGGACAAATATTGATGTGATTCGTTTATTGTGCGATATGATGGATGAAAAATTAGGAAGAGAAAAAGGTACTAATCAAAAATTAATCACGTTTGTTACTGATAGAGCTGGGCATGATTTACGTTATGCAATTGATTCTACCAAACTGCAAAAAGAGTTAGGATGGAAACCATCTCTTCAATTTGAAGAAGGCTTATCAAAAACTGTAGACTGGTATTTACAAAATGAAGAATGGTTAAACAACGTTACTTCAGGTGCGTATGCAAGTTATTACGAAAAACAATATCAACACTAATAATTATTTCGTAAATGGTTTTTAGTAGTATTACATTTTTAGTTTATTTTTTACCCATATTTTTATTAGCCTATCACTTAACGCCTAATAAATTTAAAAATGCATGTATCCTCATTTTTAGTATTGTATTTTATGCCTGGGGAGGCCCTAAATTTATTTTTGTTATTTTAGGAACAACCTTCTTAGATTTCTTTTTGGTTAATAAAATGGCCGAATCAAAATCAAGCAAGACTAAAAAGCAGATTCTTGTTATTTCATTACTAATGAATGTGGGGTTATTATTTTATTTCAAATACTCCAATTTTTTTATTGAAAATATAAATGGAGTTTTAGGATTAGCGGGTGTTAAAGAAATAACTTGGTTAAAAATTGTTTTACCAATAGGCATTTCATTTTACACTTTTGAAAGCGTTACTTATGTAGTTGATGTTTACAGAGGAATTCACAAACCATTAAAAAACTTTTGGCATTATCAAACTTACATTTTACTGTTTCCAAAATTAATTGCAGGACCTATTGTTAGGTACCACGACATTGCCGATCAAATAACAAACAGAGAAAAAAACTATACTACTGAAATAAAACTAAGTGGTTTTTATACCTTTTGTATAGGATTAGCCAAAAAAGTAATTATTGCAAATACCATTGGTGCCCAAGCCGATGATGTTTTTAAATTAAACATAAATGATATTGATTCGGCTGCTGCATGGGTTGGAGCTATTGCATATACATTTCAAATTTATTTTGATTTTAGCGGATATAGCGATATGGCTATTGGCTTATGTAAAATCATGGGAATTAGATTACCTGAAAATTTTAATAACCCATATTTATCGTCAAGCATCACTGAATTTTGGAGAAGATGGCATATCACCTTGGGAAGTTGGATGAAAAACTATTTGTACATTCCATTAGGTGGTAATAAAGTAGATTCCAAATTTAAATTATACCGTAATTTATTGATAGTATTTTTACTATCTGGATTATGGCATGGCGCTAGTTGGAATTTTATAATTTGGGGAGTTTTTCATGGGTTATTTTTAGTGCTAGAAAGATTATTCTTACTAAAGGTATATGATAAAACCGGTAAAATTATTTCAACAATCCTTACATTTTTAATTGTAGTAGTTGGTTGGGTATATTTTAGATTAGAAGATGTAGAGCAAGCCAATCATGTTATAAAAACAATGTTCAGCTTCAATTTCACTGATGGTAAATTTGCACTTCATAATGATTTTTACTTCTCATTAAGTTTAGCCGCATTCTTTTCTTTCTTTGCTTTTATCCCATTTACTAAAAATATTCAAGCAAAAGTATATGGAGAAAATCATACAGTATTATCACATACATTAATGCTAAGTGCAAGTGTTATTTTATTTTATTTATCATTAAGTTTTATCGCTGCCTTAGATTTTAATCCATTTATTTACTTTAGATTTTAAGAAATGGCAAAAACAAAACCATACAACTTATTTGTTATTGTAGCTTTTATAGCAACATCATTTCCCATGATAATGGGCTTTATAAATAAAAATAATAAGCCAAATTTAACTGGGATAGTTATTAATAATGTAAATCCGGATTCTTTACTAAAAAAGGACAAAAGCATGTGGTTTAGCGGAGAATACCAATCATTAAAAGATGATTACAATAACGATCATTGGGCTTTTAAAGAATTATTTGTGAGATTAAATAATCAATTTTATTACGATGTCTTCAATCAAATACGCGTCAATCAATTTGTATCAGGAAAAGAAAACTATGTTTTTGCAGATGCGGCCATTCAATCATATTACGGAAATGACTTTATAGGTTACGAAAAAACCAATGAATTTCTCAGAAAATGTAAAGTCATACAAGACACATTAAGTAAAAAAGGCATTAGTTTTATTTTAGCTTATGCACCTGGAAAAGGAGTTGGCGCACCAAATTTTATTGAAGACAAGTATGCAAAAACAATTAAAGAAACAAACCTTAATGCGTTTACTGCTCAAAGTAAAAAAATTGGATTAAATCATATTGACTTAGCTCAATATTTCCATCAAATAAAAGATACTTGTAAATACCCATTATATGCAAGGTTTGCACATCACTGGACCTATTATTTTGATTGCTTAGCATCCCAACAAATTATTAAATACATTGAAAAATTAAGAGGAACAGACTTGCCTGATTTATCATGGTCGGAAGTTGAAATTTCTGATACTGCACGAAGCCGAGATAATGATGTTTTAAAATCAATGAATTTATATACAACACCAGCTCAAAATCAACTTTTAGCTTACCCTAAAATTAAATTCGAGAATGACACCGCCAAAAATAAAACTAAACTTTTAGCTATTGGAGACAGTTATTGGTATGGTATAGTGTACATGAATATACCTTACAATTGTTTTGCTGGTGGGCAGTTTTGGTATTATAATAATCGAGTTGTACCAAATCCTAACCCTGCTGAAAAAACAGAGGCTTGGCAATTAGATTTAAAACAAAGTATTGAAAGCAACAAGGTTGTTTTGGTAATAGGTTCGGATCCAGCTTTACCAAAATTTGGATGGGGCTTTATAGATGATGCCTATGAAATGTATACTAATCCAAAATCATATTATGCTCGAATAGAAAAAAATAGAATTATAAAAGGATTTGAAAAACAAATTCGCGAAAAACCAGTGCTATTAAAAAAAGCTACTCAAAAATCTAATGATTTTCAAATTCCTTTAGATTCGGCCATTAAATTGGATGCTATGAAATTGGCTGGTTTAAACTAAAATGAAACGTAAAGAACTAATTATACTCATTACCCTAGCCTTTGTTCAGTTCTCTAATATCTTGGATGGAATGATTTTGATGCCATTGGCGCCAACCATTAAAGATGCTTTTTTAATAGACACTCGTCATTTTGGATGGCTAGTTTCTTCATTTGGAATTGCGGCTGGTTGTTCGGCATTTTTTTCAACTTTTTGGGCAGATAAATTTGATAGAAAAAAAATCCTCATCATTCTTTATATTGGATTTATTATCGGTACATTTTTTTGCGCCATTTCTCCTAACTATAACTTTTTTATCATCTCTCGTATTTTTACTGGTTTATTTGGTGGCGTTTGCAGTTCGGTAATACTAGCCATTGTAGGTGATGTTATTCCTAACGAAAGAAGAGCGCAAGCCATGGGCATTATTATGATGGGCTTTGCCTTAGCATCTGTTATTGGTATTCCATTAGGATTAATATTAGCAAATGCATTTATTTGGCAGATGCCATTTTATGTTATATGTGCATTAGGTTTTATTGTATTGCTATGTATTATCATATTTATCCCTAATGTTAACTCTCACTTAAAGCAACCTTTAAAACATACTACAAAAGATTTTTATCTCGCTATTTTCTCAAATCAATCTACCATAATAGCCTTAAGTTTACCTGCAACTATGGTTGTGGCTCATATGGCAATTATTCCTTACATAACAGATTTCAGTGTCAATAATCTTCATTTATCTCGTACTCATGATGTGCCATTAATGTATTTAATTGGAGGTATTTTATCTGTAATAAACTCTCCAATTGTTGGTAAACTTTCTGATAAACACGGGCGCTATAATTTTTTTTTTATACTCAGTATTATTGCCATTTTTTCGATAGTATTTATGACAAACTTACAAACTGCTAGTGTAACTATATTTTTAATTTGCACATCATTCTTTTTTATTGGCTCAGGCGGAAGATTAATCCCAATTCAAGCGATGGTAACATCTGCTGTTCCTCCTCAATTTAGAGGTAGCTTCATGGCTCTTAACTCAGCTTTACAACAATTTACTATGGGTATTATAACTCTAATAGGTGGTTTAATTATTACAAATAACGAAAAAGGAGAGCTTGAGCATTACAATATTGTTGGATATATTGCTATTGCAGGTACACTTTTATCATTATACATCGCTAAAAAAGTAAAAGTAGTTAGTTAATTTTTCATTTGTATTTCTATTGAGTCTCATTAAATTTCGTAAATTGTATGTGCTTAATAAAATCGCATGCAAAAATTATTACTTCTAATTTATCTCGTTATTTTTACGAGCAATTTCAATGCTCAAACATACCCAAGTTTAAATATTAATTTATTGGCCCATTTAAATCCAGAAAAGGATGTAACAGGAATTGATGGCAGAAAATATTCGGGATGCTGGGGTTGGGCACAACCTAACAAAAACAGAGAGTACGCTATTATTGGAACCAGTAGTCAAACTTATTTTGTAGATGTTACCAATCCAACAACACCTGTTATCGTTGATTCGGTTAAAGCAAAACATGCCGGTTGCACTTGGAGAGAAATCAAAACATATCAAAATTATTGCTACATCGTTAGCGACGATGCTCCACCTAATACATTTCAAATTGTAGACATGCAATATTTACCTGATTCGGCTCATGTTGTTCATGATGGAACCACTTATTTTGAACGTAGTCACACAATTTTTATAGACAATGAAAAAATGTATTGTAGCTCGGTAACAGATGCTTCAGGTATAGGTTATTCAACCATGCGTGTTTATAGTTTAGCAACACCAACAGCCCCTTTATTATTAAAAAAGCTTGAACAAGATGTTAATACAACTATTATTGATGTGGTTCATGATATGTATGTTCGTAATGATACAATATATGCATCATGTGGTTTTAAAGGATTTCATATTTTAAAATTAACGGCAAGTAATACATTCTCTTTAATACAATCATTTACTGGTTATGCTTATAGCGGTTATAATCATAGCTCATGGCAAACAGATGATAGAAAAACAATGGTATTTACGGATGAAGTTGGAGCCCATTTACCTGCCAAAGTGATTAATGTGACTGATTTTAATAATATCACCTTAGTAGATACCATTCGTTCTAGTTACACCGCCACAGCTCACAATCCTTATATTGTTGGCAATAGATGGTGTTGGTTAAGTTCATACCAAGATGGTTTATATTTATATGACATTTCCAATCCATCCAACACAACTATTTATGGATATTTTGATACACAACCTCAAACAGGAACCACTAATTTTAGTGGAAACTGGGGAGCTTATCCTTATTTACCAAGCAAAATTATTATAGCTTGTGATATGCAAAATGGTATTTTTATTTTAGAAGGAGATAATACTTACCAAGGTTCTGTTGGAATGAATGAACAATCCTCACAATCTTCTATGTTCTCTGTTTATCCGAATCCTGCTAAGGATGAAATTCATTTTTTAATTGCGAATCAATTTAACAAAAACATACAATGTACTATTACTGATGTTTTAGGTAAACTAGTTTATAATGAAACCTTAAATATTAATGAAACCTTTTACAAAACAGCAATTCATACAAGTATCTTAAATAATGGATGTTATTTTGTAACATTAAAGGGCAATAATATAAACGAAACAAAAAAAATACTTATTCAAAATTAATTATGTTCACTAAAAATTCAATCATCGGAGTAGTTGGTTCTGGCGCTATGGGAAATGGAATAGCGCAAGTGGCTGCTTCTGCAGGCCATCCCACCATTGTTTACGACACAAACTCTTCAGCCTTAGAAAAAGCAAGAACTAATTTATCAAATTCACTAAAAAAACTAATTGAAAAAGAAAAAATTTCTAGCGATAAAGCTCAATCCATTTTAGAATTAACTTCTTATTCTAATTCTATTCAAGATTTTAAATCATGTGATTTAATTATTGAAGCTATTATTGAAAATATTGACATCAAACAATCTGTATTTAAAGAGTTAGAAAGTATTACATCTGAAACCTGTGTACTAGCATCAAACACATCATCTTTATCAATCACATCCATTGCGTGTATTTGCAATAATCCCGAAAAAGTAATTGGTATTCATTTTTTCAATCCAGCTACCTTAATGCCTTTGGTTGAAATTATTCCTGGAGTTGCCACCAATATGGTTATTGCTAATCACTGCCAAGCTTTAATTAATAGCTGGGGGAAAATAACGGTGATGGCAAAAGACACTCCAGGATTCATCGTCAATCGTGTATCTCGTCCTTTTTATAGCGAAGCCTTACGTATTTATGATGAGCAAATAGCCGACATGGCAACGATTGATTGGGCCATGAGAGAAGTTGGTGGATTTAGAATGGGGCCATTTGAATTAATGGATTTAATTGGCCATGATGTAAACTATGTAGTTACTGAAACCGTTTGGAAGCAATTTTACTATGACCCCCGATTTAAACCCTCTTTAACTCAAAAACGTTTATTAGAAGCGAATTTTTTAGGAAAAAAAACCAATAGAGGGTTTTATGATTACAGAGACGGCGCCTCTTTACCAAAACCTAAAAAAGACGAAGTTTTAGCAAAATATATTGTAAATCGTATACTTTGCATGTTAATTAATGAAGCTTGTGACACCAAATACTTAGGAATTGCTTCTACTACTGATATTGACTTAGCTATGACTAAAGGCGTAAATTACCCTAAAGGCTTACTAAAATGGGCCGACGAAATAGGCATTGTTCATGTTTTAAATACATTAAATGATTTATACAATGAATATCAAGAAGACAGATACCGTGCTTGTGTATTACTAAAACAAATGGCAAAACAAGTCAATAGCTTTTATTAACTAGTAAGGATGTATACTAGCGAGTGTAACTGTTTGGAAATTAAATTTATAGTTGTTATATTTGGATATCAAAAACATAAAAAAATGAAAAAACTTATTTTATCTGCATTATCTGTATTAATTTTAGGAAGTATTATTTTCATTTCTTGTAAATCAAAAAATAACAGTGATGCTATTGCTCCAACTTATAAAACTGAAGCTCAAGGAGGCACAGGTGGTAATCCAAATATTACCAATGTAACTACTACTGGCATAACTTCTACTATATCACTTCAACAAAACTCAAGTATATCAAATGTTGGTGATGCTACATGGTTTAGTTCAGGTTGCACACCTGGGCAAATATGTTTAACTAACGTTAATAATAGTACAGGAACAACAATTCAAATCTGTTTTTCAGCCACTCCAAAAGCAGGAACCTACCAATTAGTTGGCAGCAGCAGTTTATTGGGTCCTGGAAAAGCATTTATGACTGTAACTAACCCTCCTAGTCAAGACCCTGGAACATCATGGTATTCTTGGGCTGGCGGTAACGTTACTGTTACTTTAGGAACTCCTTCGGGAATTACTGCAGCATTCTCAAACATTCCATGTTATAAAGCTCAAGCAACTTTCTTAAAAGTTACAGTATCTGGTTCGGTTGGTTGCTTATAATCTTAAAGAATACTAATTTTAAGGCTCTGCAACCATACAGAGCCTTTTTTTTATACGGAAACTATTAATCACATAATTACCCGATTAAAAAAATCATACACTTTAGATGTAAGAGCTCTATCCATTATGCGTATTGGTATCGGACTCATCTTATTGCTTGATTTATATATTCGTTCACTCTCAATTAAAGCATTTTTTACCAATGAAGGCATTTTACCAATAAACATTTTAAAACAATACAATTGGAGTACCTATTATTTTTCATTTCACACAATTAGTGGCGATTTATGGTGGCAGGTTTTAGTATTTGTAATAAATACCCTATGTATTGTATTATTAATTATTGGATATAGAACACGCGTATTCACTTTTATTTGTTGGGCGTTTTTAACCTCGCTGCAAAACCGCAATCCCTTTATTTTACAAGGTGGCGATGATTTACTTCGTATACTTTTATTTTGGGCCATATTTTTACCTTGGGGAGAACGCTACTCCATTCAAAAAAAATCAAACTATCCCACAAACTATTTTTCAATAGCTAATATTGGATATATACTTCTGGTCTGTTCTGTTTTCTTTTTTTCAGCTCTACTAAAAACTTCTTCTGAATGGCGTTCTGAAGGAACCGCCTTATATTATACCTTAAGTTTGGATCAAATTAGATTACCATTAGGAACTTTCATTTATCAATTTCCTGGATTATTAAAAGTACTCACCTTTATTGTTTTTTATATCGAATTATTAGCACCCATTTTAATTATACTACCATTTGTATCCAAAAAGGTTAGGATTATTGGCATCATATGTTACATTTGTTTATTTATAGGTATAGCAAATACATTGTATGTTGGATTATTTTACATTATCGGGCTTGTATCGCTTATTGGTATGTTTCCCTCAAATTGGATGGATTGGTTTGAATCTAAACTATATAAAAACAAAACAGAGATTAAACTTCCTGAATTAGAAAATAAAAAAACTTTTTTTATTTATAATTCATTTTTATTCGTTAAAAACTATTTTATTGCTGGCGTTATCCTATTTTGTTTAATGATTAATTTAGGAAGTGTAAGAGGATTTCCATACGTATTAGATCAAACATTGGTGAACTATGGACAAGTATTACGATTGGAACAAAATTGGGGAATGTTTTCGCCGTTCATATTAAAAGATGATGGTTGGTTTGTATATAGTGGCTTTGATCAAAATCATCACTACATTGATATTAAACACAATACCAGTAGTGTTTCGTTTAAAAAGCCAAATCCAGTGGTTTGCGAATTTGAAAGCGATAGATGGCGAAAGTTTCAGGAAAACTATACGTTTAATAATAACAATTATATGAGGCCATTTTATTGTAAATATTTAATCAATAAATGGAATCAAGATCATTCCGATAATAAAATTAGTGACTTAACGATTTTCTTTATCAAAGAAACAAGCTTGCCGAATTATCAAACAAAAGCATTAGAGAAAATTGCAGTATGTAACTGTCAGGATAAATAAGCTATGAACCTAAAAAACGTTTTAAAATATATAAATTATCAACTTACGGCTTATACCGAGCATGATTTGCATTCGCCTTTTTTATATAATTTTTATATCGAATTAATCAATAACAAACTTCCATTTGCCGATTTTGAAGAACTCAATAACATAAGGAAACAATTACTAGCAAACAATACAATAATTAAAATATCAGATTTTGGTGCAGGCTCAAAAAAAATAAAATCAAATAACCGTTCCATACATCAAATTGCTAAGTATGGTATTGCACAAAAAAAACAAGCCGAATTTTTATATCGTTTACTTAATAAATTTACTCCAAATACTATTATCGAACTCGGTACTTCTATAGGCTTAACTAGTTTATATTTAGCAAAAGCTTCTCATAAATCAACTATTTATACAATAGAAGGTTGCCCTAACTTATATCAATTATCCAGTAATTTGTTTCAGAAACAAGGTATTAAAAACATAAAGACTATTAATGGAAATTTTAATTCAGAATTCCCAAAACTAATTTCTCAATTACCATCTTTAGATTTCTTATATATTGACGGCAATCATGCATATGAACCTACAATGAGTTATTTTAAAATGGCTCTTGCTAAAAAAAATGCAAACTCCATTTTTATATTTGACGACATCCACTGGAGCAAAGATATGCAAAAGGCTTGGAAAGAAATCTGCGAACATCCTGATGTAACCATAAGCTTAGATTTGTTTTATTTTGGGATTGTATTTTTTAGAACAGAAAACAAAAACAAAGAACATTTTGTCTTAAAATTTTAATATGAAATAGCCATGTTGCGAACATTACAAACACATCCCGAAAGCTATCGGGAGAAGATAAAATGGTTATACCAACTGCCTGTCGGCAGACAGGTATGGCATTAAAAAATCACATAACAAAACACACATGAAAACATTAGTCTTATTTATAATATTGCCTTTTTTAGTAGCAACTCATACATCAGTCAACAAGATGCTTCTCAGTATTATCACTATTAAAAAAGACGCGAAAAAATTAGCAGAGTATTATCGACAACGTGCTTTAAGAGGAGAAAATGTGGCTTCCTTAGCAAAACTGTATAGCGAAGATCCAGGTTCAGCAAAAAATGGTGGACAGTATGATAATATTACCAAAGGAATGTTTGTTCCTGAATTTGAAAAAGTGGCCTTTAGTTTAAAGCCCGGAGAAATATCAGAAGTATTTGAAACGCAATTTGGTTTTCATTTTATTCAACTCATATCGAGAAAAGGAGATGTATTAAGTTTAAGGCATTTATTAATTACGAGAGATTAATTCATAAAAAAACCTTCTATTTGTACAATAGAAGGTTTTTTGTTTTTTAACGAAGATCTAATTAAACTCTTGTTACGTTAATCGCATTAAGACCTTTTTTACCATCTTGTACATCGTATGTTACTTCGTCGTTTTCTTGAATTTCATGTACTAATCCAGATGCATGAACAAATACTTCTTGTCCGTTATCACCTTTAATAAATCCGAAGCCTTTTGCATCGTTAAAAAATTTCACTGTTCCTTTGTTCATTTGTTGTTTTTGTTTTTGTGCTTACCAATGCGGCAAGCTGGTTTATTATTTGAACTATTTCAAAAAAAATAGCTCGTTGTTACTAATAAGAAAATGTATGATAAATAATGAATTGCACTGAGGGTAACAAACCAGATTGTGATACAATCTTCATAAGAAGTTGGGTAAAGGTAATCAAATTTATTGAATCAACTAATTATTGTCTAATCCTGACAATTAACGATTGAGAGTATTCTTTTTCTTGAAATAGGAACGTCATTATTGGGTTCAAACATTTTTGATTATTTCATAACATATTTATGATAATATTACTATATCCTATTTTGGAATCAGAAATAACTTGAAATGGTTTTTTTTTACCGATTAAAGTATTATTCATTTAAAATTTTCTTTACTACAAATACAGCTTGACATTTTATAAAACAAAACCTGTTTCGGTATAATCACATGAAAACAAATAAAAATATTAGTTAGCAATAACAGTGTTTTTTTATTTCAAAAACCTAGTTTTAGATAACAATTCCATTTCTTTTTGCAATATTTGCAGCTTAAGTTCGTTATTTAACCTGTGCTACAAAAACACATTTATACTATTATTCTTTTCTTGATTGGAACTCTTTGTTTCGGACAAACAGCTACTATTTCTGGTACCATAAAAGATGAAGATGGTTTTGGCATTCCCGAAGTTCAAATAGCTGTTTTGGAAAATGGATCTATTAATACTGTTTCGGATATGAATGGTAAATTTTCGATTGCCATTCCTGCTGATAAAGAAATTACCCTTTCTATTTATAACATTAGTTACAACCAGACTAATAAAAAATTTAATTTAAAATCTGGCGAAAAAGAAATCTATAATCCTCGTCTTAGCTCTAAAAACAATATTGAGCAAGTAGATATTGTTTCTGAAAACAGAAGTACTGAAATTACCCGCATCAATCCTAAAAACATTTTTTATATTCCTAGCCCAAGTGGAAATATCGAAGATATTATCAAAACACAAATTGGTGTGAGTAGCAATAATGAATTAAGCAGTGGCTACTCGGTGCGTGGTGGAAATTTTGATGAAAACTTGGTATATGTAAATGATATTGAAGTATATCGTCCGTTTTTAGCTCGCAGCGGCCAACAAGAAGGATTAAGTTTTGCTAATCCTGACATGGTAAGTAATATTAATTTTTCGGCTGGAGGATTTGAAGCTAAGTATGGCGATAAAATGTCGTCGGTTTTAGATATCACTTATAAAAAGCCTCTAAAATTTGCAGGTACTGTCAGTGGCGGCTTTTTAGGCGGCAGTTTACATTTACAAGGTGTTTCTAAAAACAGAGAACTGGCATGGAGCATTGGCTCTCGATACCGATCAAATGCCTATTTACTTAAAAGTATGGATACTAAAGGAGAGTATCGCCCGCGTTTTTATGATGTACAAACGTTTTTAACCTTTACCTTAAACGAAAAATGGAGTATTGAATTTTTAGGTAACGTGGCCAATAATCAATATTTAGTGATTCCTGCAAACCGAGAAACCACCTTTGGTACGGTAAACAACGCTGTAAAACTAAGTATCTTTTTTGATGGACAAGAGTTAATGCAATACAATACCATGATGGGTGGCTTATCAACTACCTTTAAACCAAACTCTCGCACTAAACTAAAATTAATTACATCGGCCTACAAAGCTAAAGAAGAAGAAAAATATACCGTTCAAGGGCAATACTATATTGATCAATTAGAAGCTGATTTTGGTAAAGATAATTTTGGACAAGTTGCTTTTAATAGAGGTGTTGGAACATTTTTAAATAATGGTAGAAATCAAATAGATGCGTCGGTTTATAATATCGAACATAAAGGAACTCGATTAATTGGCAGTCGCAGCGAATTGCTTTGGGGCACTCGTTACCAACATGAAATTATTAATGATAAATTAAGCGAATGGCGCATGGTTGATTCGGCCGGTTATGTGGCTCCATATAGTTCTACCGAAATTAATTTATTAGACGTAGTCAAATCAAAAATAAATTTAGAAAGTAATCGTATTCAAGGATACTTACAATATGCTTACAGTAAACAATTACGAGATTCTTCCTTAATCACCTTAACAGGAGGTGTGCGTGCCAATTATTGGGATTTTAATAAACAAACTATTTTTTCGCCACGTGTTACATTGTCATACAAACCTAATTGGAAACAAGAAATGGGGTTTAAAGCATCATGGGGTTACTATTATCAACCTCCTTTTTACAGAGAGATGCGTGGCTTTGATGGAAAAATAAATCAAAATATTAAAGCACAACAATCGATTCATTATTTATTATCAGGCGATTATAATTTTAGATTATGGCGCCGACCTTTTAAAGTTATTTTAGCAGGTTACTATAAAGAGATGAAGTATTTAATTCCTTATGAAATTGATAATACTCGTATTAGATACTTTGCGACTAACAATTCTATTGGGTATACTCAAGGTGTAGATTTAAGAATTAATGGAGATTTCATAAAAGGCATTGAATCATGGGCGACTATTGGCTATTTAAAAACCATGGAAAATATTAGTGGTGATAGAAAAGTAACTTACTTTAATAGCGATGGAGATACCATTGTAAATGGTTATACTTTTAATACGAAAGCAGTTGATAGTTCTGTTGTTTATCCAGGATACATCCCACGCCCTACCGACCAACGTATTACTTTTGGTATGTTTTTTCAGGACTATATCCCTAAACTACCCTCTTGTAAAATGTATTTAAATATGCAATTTGGAACAGGCTTACCTTTTGGCCCACCAGATCATGAGCGATGGAAACAAGTATTTAGAATGCCTCCGTATCGAAGAGTTGATATTGGCTTTGCTTATCAAATTATTAAAGAAGATAAACCTTTACCAAAAAAGAATCCTTTTCATTATTTAAAAGGCATGTTTATTAGTGTGGAAATTTTTAATTTACTACAAGTAGATAATACGGTTTCCTATACTTGGGTAACGGATGTTACTAACCGACAATACGCGGTGCCTAATTATTTAACTCGCCGAACTTTGAATTTGAAATTGCAGGTGAAATTTTAAATTGACTTTTTGTCTTTCTAATTTAGATATAGCTGAATTGATAAACATCTGAGGGAATAAAACGGCATTTTAAAATTTAGCGTATAAATCAAATAGCATCAAATGCGATGGCATATGCGGAGATTCTTTGGGCTGTTCGCGCAGCGCTTCAAAGAATCGGCTTGATGCAATGCAGATTTTAGCTTAAATTTTAAAGAGCCTTGTCCCGATAGCTATCGGGATTTTTGTTTCTTTTTTATCAAGAAAAAAGAAATTTATGTCCTTTGTATGACAACATATTCTGAACGCTTTTAAATAAACGTTAGAACAGTTAAAAATACTTTTGCAGCCAAAAGTATTCAAAAGCTTTTGTTCCGATAGCTATCGGAATTGTGATAGGCAATAAAAAGGACTTTTTGTGTTGAAACAAAAAGTTGACAAAAAATTCAAGGCCCATTAAAATTTAGCTTAAATCTGCACAACTGCCCTGCAGCAAAAGCTGGGGCTCTTCGCTAATTTACTTTTCCAATGAAGATATAGATGAATCTAAAAAGATAAGAGGGAATTAAAACTGCGTTAGGGATGCAAGCGGAAATCCTTTTGGGTGGCTGAGCTTGTCGAAGCCCAAAAAGATTGAAGCGACAGCCCGCCCGAACGCCCTAATATGTGTAAAAAATTAAAATACTTTTGCCGCCAAAAATATTCAAGGAAGTTTTAATTTTTTAATGCAGATATAGATGCTAAAAATGCCTCTTACAAAGACTTTAACACCTCAATCACCTTAGTTAACATCTCATCTGTAAAATCTAAATGTGTCACAAAACGAATGGTTTGTTTACCAAAAGCCGCTAATTTAATGTCATGAGGTTTTAAAGCTTCCTCAAAACTCACAGCCGTGTATTTATCCGTTAAATTAAAAATCACAATATTAGTATCTACAGGCATCACACTTTCTACGTATGGCAAAGAGCTTAATACACTTCCTAATTCTTTAGCGCGGGCATGATCTTCTTTTAAGCGAGTGATATTGTTATCTAAAGCATAAATACCTGCTGCTGCTAAAAAACCCGCTTGTCGCATTCCTCCTCCAAAAACTTTACGCACACGACGCGCTTTTTTAATAAATGGTTTTGCACCTATTAATAATGAACCAACAGGCGCACCCAATCCTTTACTTAAACAAATAGAAACAGAATCAAATTGACTTCCTATATCTTTTGTAGTATAATTGTTTTCGACAATCGCATTAAAAATACGAGCACCATCTAAATGCAAGGGCAATTGATGTTTATCACACACTTGTTTAATTTGTTTAATCGTCTCTAAATCATAAAAACTCCCGCCTGCTCTATTTACGGTGTTTTCCAAACACACTAAAGCTGTTCGAGTTAACCAATCATAATCGGCATTGATATTATCTTCTATATGTTTAGCAGTCATTCTTCCTCTATCTCCATGAATTAATTTAGCTTGAACGCCTGAGTTAGAAGAAATCCCTCCCCCTTCGTAATTATAAATATGAGAATTGACATCACAAAGCAATTCATCACCAGGCACGGTGTGGCATTTAATTGCTATTTGATTGGTCATAGTACCACTTGGACAAAATAAAGCTGCTTCTTTACCAAATAATTTAGCCGCTTTTTCTTCTAAAGCCAAAACTGTTGGATCTTCGTTAAACACATCATCTCCAACTGGCGCAATCATCATCGCGTCCATCATCACTTTTGTAGGTTTAGTTACGGTATCGCTTCTTAAATCAATAATCATAGTCGTTTTATTTACCGTAAACTTAAGAGAATATTTTTAAAATTTAAACAATATTACACCTGCCTTGTTAGTGTATCAATGAAAACAACGCTTATCATTGGTGCTTCATCAGGAATTGGAAAAGCATTAGCCAACAAATTGATAAAAGAAAAAGAAAACGTGATTTCTATCTCAAGAAATTTACCTGACGCTTCTTTTAGCCATTACTATCAACATGATATTTTATCTGATGAAGACTTACCAAAATTAGAAGGTACTATTGATGGCTTAGTGTATTGTCCTGGTTCTATAAATTTAAAACCCTTCAGAACATTGAAGCAACAAGATTTTGAAAATGACTTTAAATTAAATGTGTTAGGAGCTATTAAAAGCATACAAGCTTACACCCAAAATTTACAACTATCAAAAAATGCTTCTATTGTTTTATTTAGTACAGTAGCTGTTCAAACAGGATTGTCGTTTCATTCATCAGTTTCTGTAAGTAAAGGTGCTATTGAGGGATTAACTAAAGCTTTAGCAGCCGAATTTTCTCCAAAAATGAGAGTGAATTGTGTAGCGCCCTCTTTAACGAGCACTGCAATGGCCGACAAATTAATTAATACACCCGAAAAATTAGAAGCCAGTAATAATCGTCATCCATTAAAACGTATTGGGAGCCCTGAAGATATGGCCAATACAGTTGAGTTTTTATTGTCAGAAAAATCATCATGGATAACAGGACAAATATTACATGTAGATGGTGGCATGTCAACTTTAAAAGTATAAACAATGGAAAATCAAACCAAGCAACGTTATTTTTCTTTTGTTGATTTAATGGGATTAGAGCAGCGTTATCGTGCAGCATTTGTCAATTCCTTATCTGGATTTAAAAGTTTAGCCTTAATAGGCACAGCCAATTGTAGTAAACAAACTAACTTGGCAATTTTTAATTCTTTGTTTCACATAGGAGCCAATCCTCCATATATCGGTTTTGTTTCTCGTCCTGATTCAGTCGACAGACATACCTTATCCAACATTATGGAAACGGGTTACTATACTATAAATCACATTAACGAAGAAATTTACAGACAAGCCCACCAAACATCTGCTAGATATCCTAGAGAAATCTCCGAATTTGACGCCACGCATTTAACACCTGATTATAAATTAGGCTTTAAAGCGCCTTTTGTGAAAGAGAGTCATATTCAGATGGGAGTTCAATTTAAAGAACGAATTAATATAACAACCAACAATACCGTATTAGTGATTGGACAAATAAATCAAGTGTATTTTCCAAATGACTGTTTATGTACTGATGGTTTTTTAGATATTGAAAAAGCCAAAACCATTACCTGTAGTGGATTAGACAGCTATCATAAAACAGAACGCTTAGCGCGATTAACTTATGCTAAAGCCGATAGAGATGTGAGTTTAGCAAAACTTGGATACATTGAGTAAAAAATCCATAAATATTGTTTGGTTTAAACGTGATTTAAGATTCACGGATCATGAGCCTTTATTTGTAGCTCAACAACAATCTTCACCTACACTATTGATATATATTTTCGAGCCTTCAATCATGAATTACGATGATAGTGATGTGAGGCATTGGCGTTTCGTTTACGAATCGCTTCAAGAAATGAATGAAAAATTAAAAAACATTCAAGCTCAATTATATATTTTCCATCAGGAAACTTTAACTGTGTTTCAAGAATTAGCTAATCAATATAGTATTCAAAACATATACTCTCATCAAGAAATTGGTAACAAATTAACCTACAACAGAGATCTTTCCATTCAAGCCTTTTGCAAACAAAACTCAATTAATTGGAAAGAATATCAATTACATGGCGTTATCCGAAAATTAAAATCAAGAAATAATTGGGAAAAATTATGGGAAGATAAAATGATGGAAATGCCGAAAATTATTAATGAATCCAATTGGAACATACTCAGTTTAAATCATACATTTTATAATTCCTTAAAAGGGAAGTT
>JBEIPP010000256.1:0-3134 GCA_040376995.1 Flavobacteriales bacterium | reverse complement strand
CTTTCAAGCAACCGATCACTATACAATTACAGCATCAAAAGGGTGGTCAATTTGCCGCGAAAAACACTGGTCAGTTTGTCGCGAAAAGAGGTGGTCAGTTTACCACGAAAAAAGGTGGTCACTTTACGCGGAATCTCCAGGCAGCCATTATTTAAGCAATGACACGACTACGACAAAAATACGGACTATTAATAATAGGAATTGTAATTGGAATCGGTTACGGACTTTTGACTCGTTTTACGTTTGGTGAAAAGGCGACATTAGCATCAATTACATATTTATTCATCATCCCGACTATTTTAGGAATAGTACCTTTAATGTTTGCAGATAATGAACAACTTAAATCATACAAGAATATAATTTTCATTCCTTGGGTGACAGTTGGGACATTCTTTCTGACAATGTTCTTAATCGGACTAGAAGAGTTTATTTGCTTGCTTATTCTCGCTGGACCTTTTTTTATTCTTGGGACAATTGGCGCATTCATTTACCGACTCGTTCAAATCAATAAATAAAAGAGCAAAGGAAAATTATTGACGCTCTTACTAATTCCATTTCTATTTTCACCAATTGAAGAATTAATTAAAAGCCCATCGTTGACATTCAAGATTGATAGTGAAGTTGTTATCTCAGCACCACCTAAAACAATTTGGGACAATATTGTTGAAGTCAATACAATTAAAGGAACTGAGTACACTCCTGGATTTTTTAATAAAATTGGCATTCCCAGACCACTGAATGCAACAGTAGACGAAAAACGAATTGGCGGACAGCGAATAGGAAACTTCGAAGGCGGATTACGGTTCGTTGAGACAATAACCCAATATGACCCTAGCAAAGTCGTTTCCTTTGACATTAAGGTTGACCCAAAATCAGTTAGACCAAATGTTTTCGACCAGCATGTATTAAACGGTAATTATTTCACATTTGTAAATGCGACTTATGAAATAACACCCTTACCAAACGGACAAGTGAATTTGAAACTGTCATCAAGTTATCAATTGACATCGAAAATCAACTTGTATGGAAAGTTTTGGGGTGACATCATATTAAAGGACTTTCAGGACAGGTTATTAAAAGTAATTGAAAACCGAAGTGAGCGGAAATAACGGCTGCCAACAAAATGCTTCTGCAATAGCGCGGTGACGTGTTAGCTATAAGTGTTATCTTCGTTCTACGTTTGGGTTCGGGGACAGGACGCGGCTTCGGAAGCGCGCTACTGCAGAAGCACAAACGTTGGCACCAATTTTACAAAAAAGAAATATATTGAAATCGAAAAATAAAAAATAACAATTATGGATTTTAAAGACCAAGTAAAACAGTTATCAGCTCGAATAGAGAAAATGTTGCCACAAATTAACACCGAAGAAGCAACTAAAACTTCCATCATAATGCCGTTTATTCAAATTTTAGGATATGATGTATTTAATCCATTTGAAGTAAATCCAGAGTATGTAGCAGATATTGGAATAAAAAAAGGTGAAAAAGTTGATTATGCAATAATGAAAGATAATAATCCAATTATACTAATAGAATGCAAACATCATAAAGAAAAACTTGATCCACACAATTCTCAACTATTTAGATATTTCCATACTTCAAAAGCAAAGTTTGGTTTATTAACAAATGGATTATCATATAGATTTTATACTGATTTAGTTGAAACAAATAAGATGGATGAAAATCCATTTCTTGAGTTTAATATTTTAGACCTTAAAGACATTGAACTAGTTGAAGTACAAAAATTTCACAAGTCTTATTTTGACATTGAAAGCATTGTAAATACAGCTAGCGAATTAAAGTATTCAAATGCGATTAAGAAGATTCTTACATCGGAATTTAAAACTCCTACACCAAATTTTGTAAAATTCTTTGTTTCACAAGTCTATGATGGTCGAGCAACAGAAAGTGTAATGAATCAGTTTACTGAAATAGTAAAAAAATCCATTAATCATTTAATTTCAGATATCATAAGTGAGAGATTAAAAACTGCATTAAATCAAGAAACTTCTACTGAGGAAAAAGAAGCTGCAATTGCGGCCGAAGCCTTAAGTAAAATAGAGAACAAAGAAATAGATAAGGAAACTACCGAAGAAGAGTTAGAAGGTTTCTTAATTGTAAAGTCGATTCTAAGACAAAAGTTTAATGTTTCAAGAATAATAGGTAGGGATACAAAAACATATTTTGGAATTCTATTAGATGACAATAATAGAAAACCTTTAGCTAGACTTTGGTTTAATGGAGGTAAAAAGTATCTAGGAATATTTGATTTAGAGAAAAATGAAACAAAACTAGAAGTACAAACTGTTGATGATATTTACAAATATGCTGACCAACTTTTGAACTCAATTAGTCACTACGATAAAGAAGAAAAAAAAGAGTAAAACTGGTGCCAACACAGTGTATGTGCAATGGCTTCCAAAATATTTATATCTTTAACTAATAGTTAAGCCACTGCACATACACAAACCGTTGGCAGCAAGCACTTTGGACAGATGAAACTAATAATTTTTGTATTGACAACCCTGACGTTGATCTCGTGCGGGACAAAAAATAAAGAAACATCTTCAGTAGACAGCAACGTTGATAAAATACTATTTGACGAATATGTTTCGACATTGAAGCAAATAGAGACTCCAGTTGACTTGACAAGTATTCTATCGACAGATGGAAGTGTTTATGAATATGGTAAGTTTCGAAAATTCAAGACGATTTGGTCTGACAAGCCATTTGGGAAACTGTTTCTGATCGGTGACAAGACTGTGACGGCAGACCTTCAAATCGGAAGTAGTTATGGCTTGGCAATTGTTATATACGATAATGTCGGACACAAAATTGACTCATTGTACCCATTAAAGAAGACTGACTCAGATATTGATTTTGAAACTACCGAGGATGTATTCATTAACGATAAAAAAAGAATAGTTGTAACCAGTTTGACCGAGTGGTGGCAATTATCGGCTGACAGTTCATCAAGACTAGAGAACACAAAAACTACTGCTGGTGACACTGTTGTTTATATAATTACCGACAATGGGAAATTTAAAGAAGTTAGAGATCGGGACTAAAGTGCCAGCTGCCAACAACGTGTATGCGCTATGGCTTTGAAAAATTGTTTTAACTTTATAAGATAG
>JBEIPP010000226.1:0-4139 GCA_040376995.1 Flavobacteriales bacterium | reverse complement strand
TGATAAAGATGATGAAATAGTAATTAGCGTTACCAGTGGCAAAGTTTCGCTAAAAAATAAAACTAACGAAGAAATCCTTTTGACTAAAGGTGAAACCGGTGTTTTAAACCGGAATACTAAAACCTTAAGCAAAAAAGAAAATACCGATCCTAATTTCCTTTCATGGAAGGAAGAGAAATTAGAATTCAACAACACTCCTTTCTCGTCCGTTTGTACAACCCTAAAAAGTTATTTTGGTTTTGATTTTGTGGTTAAAAATAACAAATTAAACAATTGCAGATTTACTGCTTCTTTCAAAAAACCTATACTTGAAGAGGTTTTAGAGGTGTTAAAAAATACTTTAAGTATTGAAGTGGTTAAAAATCAAAAACAAGTTGTATTTTCAGGCAAAGGATGTTAGTCTGCTATGAGATTCACAAAGTTAATTGTACTTTTTTTATGTGTTATTTGGTGTTCGGTTGCCAAAGGACAAACTAATTCCCTTAATAAAAAACTAAATCTCAGTTTTAATAAAACTCCTTTGATTGATGTATTAAATGAAATCACCAATCAAACGGCTCTCAAATTTTCATACAGTACCTCTATCATTAATCTGAATGATGAAATTACATTTTCTGCTACTACTCTTTCATTAGAAGATGCTCTGAATAAAATTTTCAATCCAAAAAACATCGAGTGGAAATTAATAAACGGAACGATTGCATTAAAGCAATTTAATAAATCCTTATTTAAACTTTGCATTAAATTAAGAGATTCCTTGTTACAAACTCCTATTCCGTATTCAATAGTTGCTATTAAAGAAATTAATAATAGTCAGCAAACCGATTACTATGGAGGGTGTTGTTTTAATAACTTAAAACATGGTAGTTACACCCTTTACGTTCACGCATTTGGGTATAAAGCACAAGTATTACCCTTTACTATTAATACTGAAAACAAACAATTAACGATTGACTTAAATCAAGAAAAAATAAAACTGGAAGAAGTTATTATTTCTTCAGATAGAATTATTGAAAACACATCCATTAGTGAAATTCAAATAAATAACAATCAAATTGAAGCTGCGAAAGGAATTTCAAACGATCCTATGAAAGCACTTACTATGCTTCCGGGTGTTGCTGCAAAAGTTGATTTGTATGGACCTTCCGATATTCATGTACGAGGCGGAGAAGGTGCTGAAAACCTATTTTTATTGGATAATATTAGATTACCTTTTCCATTTTATTTTTTAGGACAATCGGCTATTAACCCTGATATGATAGAAAAAACAGAAGTTTTAACAGGTGGGTTCAGCCCTAATTATGGTAATGCGATGTCTTCAGTTTTCAACTACAATACAAAAACTGGAGATTTGGAGCACTATCGCACTACGGTAGATTTTAATTTTTTAAATTCCTCCGCAACGGTGCAAGGACCAATTATTAAAAACAAACTCTCTGTTATTGCAGGATTTCGAATGAGCAATTTGAGTTGGCTTTTGAAAGGAACAGGAATTGATGCAGTTATGAATGATGTAAATTCAAAAATCACCTATGTAATTAACGACAAGAATAAAGTAAATTTTACTTTTTTAAATGTTACCGATAAATTAGATTTTACTCATGCAAAAAGCATTGATATAAAAGCGAAAGCAACAGACCGTATCAATGCGGAAAATCTTCAATGGCAAAGTGTGTGGTGTGGTAAAATATATAGTAAGCTTTCCTTTCTACAATCTGGTATATACCTAAAAGCAAATCTGACAGGATCCCCTTTTACCTTAAATAACCACACTTACAGTTTACGCGAAGATATTAGTATTTACCCAACTAATAAAAGCAAATTAAAAACAGGAATTGAATTAAATTTTGAAGATGATAAATCGCATGTTATCGAGTTTTATAAAGCAACTGATATAAGTATCAGTGACTCTAGTAAATTAACACGGCAAGAATCTTCAAACAACATTAATCCCTACGGTGCAGCTTATGTGTTTTATGAAAACACCATTAAGTCTAAACTATCGTTTAATTCGGGTTTACGATTAGATTATAATTATTTGAATAATCAATATAATCTGTCACCACGTTTAACACTTGTTTACATATTAGGAGCTAAAACATCTTTATCAGGTAGTTGGGGCTATTTTTATCAAGCGCCTAATACGTACCAAATAATCCATGATAATAAACTTAAGTCCAGTAAAGCCGAACATTATATACTCTCTTTGAAAACAAGAGTGAAACAAACTATGATTGCAAAAATTGAGGGGTATTATAAAAACTATAGCAACGTAATTGTTTTTGATACAGCGTTTAGATATAATAATAGTGGTTACGGCTATGCAAGGGGAGTAGAGTTTAGTATGTTTAAGGAAAAAGGAAAGTTAAATGGCTGGATTTCTTATGCGTATTCATTAGTTGACAGAAAAAGAAATTTACAGGAAAATATTTATCCTACCTATTACGATCAGCGTCACGCTATTAATGTTCAATTAAATTATTGCATTCCCGATTCAGCAAAAAGCCGAATTGTTCCAAGCTTAATAAGTTTCCAATTCAAATACGCTAGCGGTACACCATATACACCTGTAATCGGAACCGATTCTTTAGCCGGAAAATATCAATTGCTATTAGGAGATATAAATTCGCAAAGAAATAAGGATTATATAAATTTAAATGCTAAAATTGAGTGGAGCCGAAAATTTGGTAAACGAAAAACCAATTTAGTAAAATACTATTTGGATATTTGGAATATGTTGGGTAATAGGAATGTGTTGGAACGCCTTTATTCTATTGACCCAAACGGAAGTTTAGCGCTTAAAACAAATTATAATATCAATTTTCTTTTCAGCATTGGAGTTAAACTTAATTTTAATGTTGTAAAGCAGTAATCTTTATTCATTTTTCATATATTGTCTTGTAATTAAGTTACTAGTTATCAATGCTCTACGTTTATTTTAACTAATTTCATAGGGTAATAGTTATGTTGAACGACATATAGGTATAAACATCAAAACGAAAAGTCATGAAAAAAATAATTTTACTAGCAATGAGCGTTTATACACTAACTGTATGTGCACAAGAAAGCAAAACATGGAGACTTGGTGCTTCATTTGGAATGAATAACAATCGAGCTAAATTTTCAGGAGGTACGCCTGAGGCTAATGCCAGATTTCATCAAAACCCTTTTGGTACTGCCGGGTTAGATTTTCTTGCACGTTATGATTATGATAATCATTGGATGGCAATGTTTGGATTAGGATTTACCTCAACAGGATATGAGTTTGCATTATCAGAAAACTATTCACTACTTAATAAATCAAAACAATTTTCAACAATTAAAAGCGATTTTGGAAAATTTGAAATGCCAGTTATGTTTTTTTACAAATTCAATCCTAACTGTAAAAATGCAAGATGGTTAATTGGAGGAGGCTTTGTACCTACTTTTGTTGAAGAAAAAAACATTAATCGTAGTTTTGATAAAACTAATGAGGGCAATACAAATTCTAACTACCTTAATTCTACCGTAACATCAAAAGGCGGAGCCTATATGTTACTTCGTTGGTCGGTTGCAAGAGAAAAAGTGTTTAAAAACGGATCAATGTTAAATGCTGCTTTAATTTTTAATGTTGGTTTCTCCGAAATGACTAAAGCGAATGTAAAATACATTGTAGATAATCTAAGTTACGAGCATAACTTTACAAGCAATGGAAATTTTGTTGGTTTAAGATTTTCATATTTTTTAAAACCATTAAGTAACAATAAAATTAATGCAAAACAACAAGTTGCTGATTAGTAAGTATTTTTGCGCCAATATTAACAACCGAGTGAAATAGTTGTTTTTCAAATGTACTACCACCATATTTGGATTACGACTATTTCATAAGGTATAGTAACTCTTTTAATTTTAACCCGTATGAAATAGTCATGCTCCTAAAAGAACAATCGCAAATGAAGATTGCATGACGTATTCCAGAAGACAAATAAAAACAATAAATATCCACTTATGAAAAACTATATCTGTAGTACATTTTTTGTAGCAATATTCGTGTTAAGGGCTAATGCTCAACCTAACTGGCCACTTATAAAAAGTAATACAACGCCAAGTGTATCTATTCCTTCTGAGTTTGGCACTCCTTACAAACAACCTCTTTCGGT
>JBEIPP010000183.1:0-5961 GCA_040376995.1 Flavobacteriales bacterium | reverse complement strand
ATAACGTTTTCGCGCTTTATTTCAGTTTGGGTTTTGAAACACTGTCTACCGAAACGCTACTAACAAAGATAAATGTTTTTTTGCATTTGCAAAGCAAAAATTAATTAATTGTCAAACCGCTTTTGCAAATGCCGAAGCCGAATGCCCAAATTGAATAAAGCATGTGTTAGCACTTCGCCGTTTTATTTCTGCGGTTAGCTTAAACACAGCATTCGTGTCTGCATACACAGAAACAAATTATGTTGTTGTCCCGAACTAAAACTTTGTTTGATGTCGCAACAAAACTTACACGCAGGTCAGCATAACTTTTTTGTTTGCGGTTAGGTCGATACGTTTTGTGAGGTCAATTTTAGTGAGGTCGAAATGCTGCTTAATAATTTGAGTATGAAATTGTCGCCACGAATTGGAAAGTAAATTTGTCTAAACACAGTTGGTCGGTTCTCGTCTAACGGTGAGTGCTAACTAGCTTATAGGGATGATTTTTTAATCCTTATATACATAACGGGGTGTGTATAAGGATGGTTTTCATAGTCATATTGTTTTCTTGAACTACTTTGCTAATTCAACTGTCATCCCAAAATCCATAATTAATGGTAATGGGTTGGTGCGCATGCCTTGCTCAAATGTAAAAGTGTATTTGCCAGCTTGTGGGAAAACTAAATTTTGTTTCAATGGTATTTTATTATCCCAAATATCACCAGCACCATCGCCTTGCCACTCGCCTTTTTTGTTCGCTAAAATACATTCCAAAGTATCTATGCTAGTTTTACCATCTGGGTATGTAGTTGTTAAAAATACAAATAGGTTACTGTATGGGTACGAATCGGCGTGGCGTACATTTAAAAACACATTATAGTAAGGTTTATTGTCTTTAATATCTACTTCAAACTTTAATTTGTTTTCTGTTTTCCAACCTTCTTCTGGTAATTTGGTGTACTGGCTAAACACGATATTTTTATTACATGATGTAAACACCACGATCAATATAATTAAGCAAACCGTTAGTAAGTTTAGTTTATTCTTTAGGAGGCGCATCATTTTTTGGTTTTGGTTTATGGTTGTGAACCGGTTTCTTATGGTTAGGATGATGAGGTTTATTGTTGGCTGAGCCTGTCGAAGCCTGGTTAGGATTGTTTGGTTTATTTCCAGTGTTATTTCCTGCGCCAGTATTTTGAGGCTTATTGTTGGCTGAGCCTGTCGAAGCCTGATTTGGTTTTTTTGGTTTATGATTGTGAACTGGTTTTTTTGGAGCAGTGCCTGTTGAATTGTTGACTGAGCCTGTTGAAGCCTGATTAGGTTTATGATGAGGTTTATGTTGCTGAATAGGTCTTTCTTTATTAGTAGTTCCTTCTGCTGTACTCTTAACATCTGAACTTACCGAAGCTGGTTTACGATTATGGTTATGGTGTTTTGGTTTGTTATTTTTTCTCTTAAAACTATCAAAACGTGTTAACGAATCTTGCCCTACAACGTTTTCGTAATCAGGTTGCTTCACAGCTTCTAATTCTTTGTATTGTTTTGGTTCTAATAAATCAGCTGGTTTTTGTCCTTCGGCATTTAATTTAAAAATCTCTTTTGTACGAGCAATAGATAATGGAACAAATACATCTGGTTCGCTCGTGTAGCTCCACCAAATGATTCGTTTAAAAATATCAGTCTTTTGATGAAAAGCAAAACCTTTCTCAGTGGCTAGTCTTCTATTATCAATTTCCGGAAATTCTTTTAAAGCATCTTGATAACTATCTAATTCATAGTTTAAACAACATTTTAATTTACCACATTGTCCGGCTAGTTTTAATGGATTTAAAGATAATTGTTGGTAACGAGCAGCAGAAGTAGAAACTGTTCTAAAGTCGTTTAACCAGGTTGAGCAGCACAATTCTCTTCCGCACGAGCCAATTGCACCTAATCGAGCTGCTTCTTGTCGTGCACCAATTTGGCGCATTTCAATTCGTATTTTAAACTCATCAGCCATTACTTTAATTAATTCTCTAAAGTCAACACGACCATCAGCGGTATAATAAAAAATCGCTTTGCTTTTATCTCCTTGAAATTCCACATCACTAATTTTCATTTGCAATCCTAATTTTAAAGCCAGTGTTCTGGATTTAAACATGGTTTCAACTTCTAAAGCTTGAGCTTCCTTCCATTTATCAATGTCTTGTTGTTTTGCTTTACGATATATTTTTTTAATTTCTTCGCTATTATAATTTACGTTTTTCTTTTTTAATTGTAAGCGAACTAATTCACCTGTAATTGAAACAACGCCAATATCATGTCCAGGAGAAGACTCAGTGGCAACAATATCTCCAACATTTAAGGTTAAATTATTAACGTTGCGATAAAATTCTTTACGTGAATTTTTAAATCTAATCTCTACTACATCGCAGGGAGTTTGACCTTCAGGCAAACTCATATTGCCTAGCCAATCAAATACGTTTAATTTATTGCATCCGCCACCAGTTCCACACGAACCGTTATTGTTACATCCTGCGGGGATTCCGCCATTTTTATCTTGCCCAGTTGAGCAACTTCCACATGCCATATTTTATATATATTAAGTCAACCAGCTATACGAACAACACATGTCAGTTCGAGCGAAGTCGAGAACATTTAAACTACTCAAAAAAAAGAGTTGCATAAATATACTTATATATTTTAA
Organism: Flavobacteriales bacterium; assembly: GCA_040376995.1. Lineage (GTDB taxonomy): Bacteria > Bacteroidota > Bacteroidia > B-17B0 > Aurantibacillaceae > UBA4416. The sequence goes on along the minus strand of JBEIPP010000183.1, from coordinate 3,299 downwards.
ATCATTTTTTTGCCCATTTAATTTTTATAAACGACTAATGTTTTATATTTAAGCTCTTTAGTTTTAAAATTTATGATAGCATTAATTACAGGCGCAACTTCAGGCATTGGAAAATCAACAGCAATTGAGTTTGCTAAACATGGTTATGATTTAATTATAACTGGTCGTCGACAAGAACGATTAGAGGAGTTAAGGGCTATTTTAACTAAAAAATACTCAATTAAAGTATTGAATTTGTGTTTTGACGTGAGAGAGGAAAAACAAGTAGAGGATGCTATCAAGTCTATTCGTGTGGAATTTAAAAAGATAGATGTATTAGTTAATAATGCAGGATTAGCGGCAGGTTTATCAGCTATTCAAGATGGTAAATTAGCACATTGGGAACAAATGATTGACACTAATATCAAAGGTTTGTTATATGTAACTAAACATGTGTCTAAAATTTTAATTGAAAACAAAAATGGAGGACATATTATTAATCTCGGTTCTATTGCTGGTAAAGAAGTGTATGCTAATGGAAATGTATATTGCGCTACAAAGCATGCAGTTGATGCTTTAAACAAAGGGATGCGTATTGATTTATTACCTCACGGCATTAAGGTTTCATCTGTAAATCCAGGCATGGTTGAAACAGAATTTAGTATTGTGCGTTTTGATGGTGATGAGGAAAGAGCTAAAAAAGTGTATGAAAATATTCAGCCATTAAAGCCAGAAGATATTGCCGAAACTATTTATTGGATGGCATCTCGTCCGGCTCATGTAAATATTAATGATATAATTATCATGCCTACTATTCAGGCAAATTCAACCACTGTTTTGAGGTAAAAATCATTTTTTCTCAATCCACTTAGTAATTTTAGAAGAAAGAGGACTTTTGAAAGATAGGGCGTAGTCTACTAAAAAGCCATTTTCATCAATCATGTATTTTTGAAAATTCCATTTTACAGAACTGCTCATGACTCCATTTTTATCTTTACAGGTTAGCCATTTGTAAATATCGCAGATACTATCGCCTTTTACATCTACTTTTTCCATCATTAAAAAAGTAACACCATAGTTTTTAGTGCAAAAATCTTGAATTTCTGAACTGTTTCCTGGTTCTTGATTTCCAAACTGATTGCAAGGAAATGCTATAATAGTAAAATCTTTGTCTTTATATTTTTGGTATAATTCTTCTAATTCTTTATATTGGGGAGTAAAGCCACACTTGCTAGCCGTATTTACAATTAATATTTTTTTACCTTTTACACTAGCAAAATCAAAATGTGCCCCATCAATCGTTTTAGATTTAAATTGATGGATAGATGAATTTGGCTTGCCCTTTTTACTGATAAAAGCGTAAACTAAAACAACTAAAACTATTAAAATGGAAATAAAGATGATTTTGTTCATTATAGAGCTATTTGAAGAATAAAATTACGGTTTTATATGTTACAAACCATAAAAATACCAGATTGTTTAATTGTCTTTTCAAGGATTAGAGTGTAAATTTGTCATCGCATGCAAAATAATCAGCTGGTTAATTTAATAAATAAAGAATTTGTTTTAGAATTTCGTCAAAAATCAACTCTTGCCGGAATTTTAGTTTATATCGTGGCTACTGTTTTTATTTCGGCTTTATCTTTTAAAAAAATTATTCATCCTACGGTTTGGAATGCTCTTTTTTGGACCATTTTTATGTTTATATCGGTTAATGTATCTAGCAAAAGCTTTATGCAAGAAACTAAAGGCAAAGGATTGTATAATTACCTGTATTATAATCCGCGAACTTTTATTTTAAGTAAAATCATGTATAATATGATGTTAATGGCTGTTTTGAGTATATTAACGTTTTTCTTTTATTCTTGGTTTGTGGGTAGTATGGTGCAAGATATGGGCATGTTTTTACTAGCACTTGTGTTTAGTTCTTCGGCTTTTTCTGGCATTTTAAGTTTAATGAGTGCTATTGCTTCAAAAGCTAATAATAACATTAGCTTAATGGCTATTTTAAGTTTTCCTGTGCTAATGCCTTTATTATTAGTTTCTGTAAAATTGAGTAAACACGCAATTGATGGTTTAGCGTGGAGCGTGAGCTATAAATATTTATTAATCTTAATAATGCTAAATTTTGTTGTAGTGGCTTTGGCAACGCTATTATTTAATTACCTTTGGAAAGAATAAAATTGATATGATTAAATGGTGGAAAATACTCGCAGCACTTTTAATTCTTTACACCTTAGTGTGGGGAATGTTAGGACCTGTTCCACAGTTAAATATCTTACACGAAACCATTCGTAATTTATTTTACCATGTGCCTATTTGGTTTGCCATGTTGTTTCAAATGGGATATTCTGTAATATTTGCCATCAAACAATTATCTAAAAACGATTTACAATCAGATATCATCAGTAACCAAGCTGCTCAAACAGGCTTGTTTTTTGCCTTACCAGGTTTATTAACTGGTTGTATGTGGGCTAAATTTACTTGGGGCACTTGGTGGACGTTTCAAGATCCAAAACTAAACGGGGTAGCCATTGCAGTTTTAATTTACTTGGCCTATTTTATTTTAAGAAGCTCAATAGATGATGAACAAAAACGTGCTCGAATTGCTGCTGTGTATAACGTTTTTGCATTTGTGATGATGTTTGTGTTTATTATGATTTTACCAAGATTAACAGATTCTTTACACCCAGGAAATGGAGGAAATCCTGCCTTTGGAAAATATGATTTAGATAGCAATATGCGATTAGTATTTTATCCTGCGGTTATTGGCTGGGTATTATTAAGTCTTTGGATTTTGGATGTAAAAAAACGATTAGCCATTTTAACACATAAAGAAAATGAACAATAGAATTATTATATTTTTAACAAGTTTATTACTGCCTTTTTTTGTAAAAGCTCAAGAAGCGGCTGGAGTAGAAATGGCAGACGCTTTTAGAAGTGAAGGAAAAATTTATGTAGTGATTACAGTTATCTCAATCATTTTTATATGTTTGATTGGATATTTGGTTTACATCGATATGAAATTAAGAAAACTAGAAAATAAAAACCGGAATACGAATTAGTACGAATATACTAATCTGTGTGCGCTAAGCTAGCAAACCTAGATTCGTATATTCGTAAATAATTCGTAATCATTTATTAAAGATTTAGAAAATGAAAAAGATTCACATATTAGGAATAGTAGTTATAGCAGTAGCTATAGGTGTTATTTTTACATCACTTCAAAGTAGTGCAACGTATTCTGATTTTGCTGAAGCGTCTGCAAATCCAGATACAGAATATCACGTAGTGGGAAAATTAAACAAAACAGTTCCTGT
>JBEIPP010000063.1:0-16011 GCA_040376995.1 Flavobacteriales bacterium | reverse complement strand
CCGTAACGGGTAGCAATGCAGCTTGTGTGAGTTTACCAAAAATATCTACAATAACGGTTAACGCTATTCCTAATGTTACTTTAACCTCCAGTTCAGCTACTATTTGTACAGGGCAATCAACAACAATAACTGCCAGTGGAGCAACTTCTTATACATGGTTGCCTTCAGGTTCTGGAACTTCAAGTGTCGTATCACCTACCGCAACTACTGTTTATATTGTTACCGGTGATAATGTTTTAGGTTGTACAAATACTCAAACTATTAGTTTAAATGTTGCTCCACTTTTTACTATAACACCATCGAGTTCTTCCAATACAGTTTGTGCTGGGGTTAGCGCAACCTTAACCAGTTCAGGTGCCACTTCATATACATGGAATCCGGGAGCTTTAACAGGAACAACCGTTACCGTAACGCCTATAACAACTACAACTTATACTGTTAATGGAGATAATGGTTCCGGTTGTATTATGAGTAATACCTTAACTATTAATGTAAATTCAGCTCCTTCTGTTTCTATTTCAGCTACTCCTACTGTTTTATGTGCTGCTGGTTCGGTTACTTTAACTGCAAGTGGTGCAAATTCATATACTTGGAGTCCGATTATTTCTTTAGCTCCAAGTGTTGTTGATATTCCAACTGTTACAACAACTTATACTGTGAATGGAACTGATATTGCGGGTTGTTCATCCACTCAAACAATAGTTATTAATGTTGGCAGTCCAACAATAACAATAGTTGCCACACCAACTTTATTATGCGAAGGATCTGCTGCAAACTTAGCTGCTAGTGGCGCTAGTACTTATACTTGGAATCCTGGAGCTTTAACTGGAACAAATATCGCAGTAACACCAACAACCACAACTACATATACAGTAGATGGGAATAACGGCTCTGGTTGCATTTCATCTCAAACAATTACTATTTCGGTAACTCCTAATCCAACTGTTATAGCAACTGCTAATCCAACACTTGTTTGTTTTGGCTCTGCATCAACTTTAACAGCTAGCGGAGCTACAACTTATACTTGGATGCCAATGAGTGTTTTTGGCACCTCTGTTGTTGCGACGCCAACAGCAAATACTACTTACACATTATTAGGAGATAACGGCGGTTGTGTAGGAACAACCACAATAGCTGTAAACATGACTCCTTTACCAGCTAATGTTACCGCTACAGCAAATGGTGATATCACATGTAATACGGCAACAGTAGGATTAACAGGCAACTCTACAACAGCAGGTGTTAATTATTCTTGGTCTGGCCCAAGTTCATATACATCTACTACACAAAATCCAACAGATGTTATTACTGCTGGTGATTATACATTAACAGTAACAGATGCATTATTTGGATGCACAACAACTACTACTACAAAAGTATTAAGTAATACTATAGTTGCTGGATTAACAGCTATCTCATCTGGAAGTTTAGGATGTAATACAAGTGTCTCTATTACTGCAACTTCTACTAGTACAAATACATTAAACTACAACTGGTCTGGACCATCAAGTTTCACATCAGCAATTCAAAGCCCTACAGCAAATGTATCTGGCGATTACACTGTAACTGTGTCAGACATAGTAACTGGTTGTTCAGGAACATCAACTGTTACAGTTGGTTCAAGTACAGTAGTTCCTACATTTACTGCAACAGTAACTCCTGCAACTTGTACTGGCACAATCTCTAATAATGATGGTACGCTCATATTAACAGGATTTGGAACTTCTGATAAATATGACTTAACACAAGCAGCAACGTATACAGGAAGTGCAATGTATACAAATGCTACACCAATTCCTACAACAGGTATTATTACTAATATATTAAACAATCCTATAATTAATACTCCTTATACACTTAGAGTATTTAGTGCAAACGGATGCTTAAAAGACACAACACTTATTTTAATACCTACAAATTGTGCAACTGTTACACCTAATATATTAGGTATGACAAAAGCAGTAAGCACACCTTCTTACGTAACAAATAATGTATATAATGTTACATATACTATTGTTGCTATAAATCCTTCAATTGTAGATTTAACGAATTTCAGTATCGTTGATGATTTAAGTAATACATTCCCTTTACCATCATCTTATGGAATAATTTCTTCGCCAACTATTACATCCTTAAATAGTAGCTTAACGATTAATCCTTTATTCAATGGTACGTCACAAACCGACATGTTAATTCCTGCATCAAGTACATTAACAGCTGGAAGAAAAGATACCATTGTATTTACAGTTCAAATAAATCCTAACGGATTTTTTGGTCCATTCTATAACTCTGCTATAGGATCAGGAACTGATAATGGAGGAATCGTTCTTGCTGATAGTTCTAACACAGGATTTGCTTGGGATCCAGATAATGATGGGGACCCAACAAATAATGATACAGCTACTGTAGTGACATTAAATCCAAATTCAAAAATTGGTATTGCTAAGAGCGGAAGTTTATCAGAAGTATTGGCAGACCAAACTATTGATGTGACTTATATCTTTACTATTAAAAATTTAGGAAGTGATACTATAAATTTTGTTCAAGTATTAGATAGTTTAACTATTCCAGCACCAGCGCAATTTACTATCAAATCTGGGTCAACTGCGTCTGGAAGTTTAACTGCAAATAGTAATTATAATGGCGTTAGCGATATAGGATTATTAGTTGCCAATGCTAGTAAATTAGCTCCTGGTGCTGTTGAAACAATTACATTAGTATTAAATGTTACTCCAAACAAAGTAAAATCAATTAGCAATAGCGCCATTGTAGTTGGATTTGGTGCAGATGGAGGAATTGTTAGAGACACTTCACAAACAGGTAGCAATCCTGATCCTAATGGAAATGGAGACGCTACAGAACCAAGTGAAAACAACCCTACTGTATTAGAATTACCAGATGTTGAGTTATTTATACCTGAAGTGTTTACTCCAGATGGAGATGGCAAAAATGATTTCTTTGTGATGAAAGGCATCAGCGGAAAAGTGGTAACCTTAACAGTATTTAATCGTTGGGGAAATAAAGTGTATGAAAATAATGCTTACGACAATACATGGAGTGGTACACCTAACGTAAGCGGATTAATAATTGGGAATAATAAATTACCACAAGGAACATACTTCTATATTGTAGAATTTGAAGATGCAAAAGGAAAATCCATTAATGGTTATGTGGTGTTACAATATTAATTTATAAGAAGCATTTTAAAAAAAACTTGAAAACAAAAAAAATGAAAAAATTAATTTTAATTCTCATCGTAACACTATTTTGCATCACTCGTGCCAATGCACAGTACGATGCAATGTTTACGCAATACATGTTTAATGAGATGTTTATAAATCCTGGTTATGCTGGAACAAAAGATGCCATGGCTGTTAATTTAACACACAGGCAGCAATGGGTTAGTTTTCCAGGAAGACCCATTACAACATCTTTTAGTCTTCATGGTCCGTTAGCCAACAATAAAATGGGATTTGGATTAAGCTTATTAAATGAGCAAATTGGAAAATTAAATCGTAACCTAGTTTATTTAAACTATTCATACAAAATTAAAACTGGCGAAACTGGTCATTTATCTTTTGGTTTAATGGGAGGAATTCATAACCAAGTGAATAAATTATCCGAGTTAAAACCAACAGAAACAGGCGACATACAAGTATCAAGTAATACACCTAGTTTAATTTCTCCAAACTTTGGAGCAGGAATTTATTACTATACTAATAAATTTTACGCAGGTATTTCAATTCCAAGAATGGTAGATGATAGCTATATGTTTGATCAATCAGGTAGTATTATTAAATCAAATAAATTAAATGCAGAAAAGTTTCACTACTACTTAACAGTTGGTTATGTATACGAAGTAAATGATGATTTAAAACTAAAGCCTCAAGCTATGGTAAAAATGGTTCAAAATGCTCCATTACAATACGATATCAATATTAGTGCTTTAATTAAAAATAAAATTTGGGCAGGATTATCATATAGAAGTGGGACAGACATTTCGGCTTTACTAGGCGTACAAGTAAGCCCTCAATTTTTAGTTAATTATTCTTATGATTATTCTTTAACTAAAATTCAAAAATACTCTCAAGGCTCGCATGAAATAACCTTAGGATATTTATTTTCATATAAACAACGTAAAGTAGCAACTCCAAGATATTTCTAATTTTATGAATAAGTCAATTCTTTTTTTATCCATCATTAGTTTATTTACATTAAATAGTAATGCTCAAAATGCTACTATTAATTCGGCCAATAAATTATTTTTCAAAAAACTTTACATGGAGGCTATTCCAAAATACGAAAGCATATTAAAAAAGGATAGTTCTAATGCTGATGTATTAATGAATTTAGGCGATTGTTATCGCTTAACAAATAATAATAAAGGTCAATTAAATTCTTATGGAAAATTAGTAAGAAGTGGAAAAGCAGAAGACATACATACATTATATTATGGTCAAGCATTAATGGAAGCTGGAAGATATGATGAGGCAAAAAAATATGTAGAAGATTTTAAAGCAGATAGTCGTGGAGAAAAATTCGCAAAAGCAATTACTAATCTTCAAAAATTCTCGAAAGATACCGATGCATATAAAATTGATACTGTACCTTTCAATTCAAAATTCGATGATTTTTCTGCTGTTACTTTTTTAGAAAACAAAGTTGTTTTTGCTTCTTCAAAAACCAAAACAACTTGGATTACAAGAAGACATGGCTGGACAGGTAATAACTACTATCATATTTATATAACAGAGAAAGATGCAAGTGGCAATTATAAAAAGCCTGCTATCTTTTTAGAAGATTATTCAACTAAATATAATAATGGTCCATTTTGTGCATCTAAAGATGGGCAAACTATTTTCTTTACAAGAAACTCTACTTCCAAAAAAACAAAGAGTATAGATGGTTCTCAAAAATTAAGAATATTTCAAGCAACAATTATAAATGGAGTTATTCAATCATTAATGGACTTAAAATTTAATAGTAATGAATATAACTGTGTACATCCTGCAATTAATGCAGATGGCAAAACTTTATACTTTGCGTCTGATATGGGTGGTGGGCAAGGAGGAATGGATATTTGGTATTGTAAATTAGATGCAAGTGGCGCTTGGGGAGCTCCTGTGAATATGGGTGATAAAGTAAACACAAAAGGGAACGAAATCTTCCCTTCTATAACTGATGATAATATTTTACACTTTGCTTCAAACGGCCACGAAGGTTTAGGAGCACTAGATATTTATGAAACTAAAATTAAAGAAGACAAAGCTGGGAAAGTATATAACATGGGGAGACCTGTGAATAGTGAGCACGATGATTTTGCTTATAATTTAAATGCAGACGCTAAAAAAGGATTCTTAAGTTCTAACAGAAAAACTGGCGGAATGAATGATGATATTTATAGTATTGAAGTACTAAGAAAAGTTTCAAGAGGGAAAACTGTAAACTTTATTATTAAAAATAAAGAAACTCAAGAAGTAATTCCTTTAACGACAATTAAGTTAAATGCTGATTCATTTGCAACTAATGAAAAGGGCGAATTTCAATATGTATTAGAAGAGGGTGTAAATTATAAATTAGCAATTAAGAAAGAAAAATACTTTGACATCGAAGATTCTATCTCTACTAAAACCTCAACTGAAGAAGATGAATTTACTAAAATCATTGAATTAGAAAAAGACCCTAACTTAACTTTACTAGCTGGTATATATGATGCAAAAACAGGTGTAGGAATCGAAGATGTAAAAATAAAAATTAAAGACTTAGCTGTAAACAACGATTTTGAATTATTGAAAACAGAAAAAAATGGCGAATATAGAAAACCACTAAAGGGTAAAAAAATAGGAGATAAATTACTGTACTTTGTAAGCATTGAAAAAGAAGATTATGTAACTAAAACCTTAAACTTTAGTTACGAAATTAAAAAAGAAGGTGAAATTCAACTGAATGAATTACTGGCACTAACAATTGGTAAAGTAGAAGTTGGTGTGGATATAGCTAAAATAATTGATATCAAACCAATTTATTTTGACTTAGGTAAATCTAAAATCAGACCAGATGCAGCTAATGAGTTAAATAAAGTAGTAACTATTATGAAAGAATATCCAGCTATGATTATTGAATTAGGTGCACATACCGATTGTAGGGGAAGTGCAGCTACTAACTTAAAATTATCTGGAGCAAGAGCAGAAGCTGCTGCTGCATATATTGTAAAACAAGGCATTGATAAGTCTCGTATTTCCGGTAAAGGTTATGGTGAGAGTAAATTATTAAACTCTTGCGCTTGTGAAGGAAAAGTAAAACCATCTTGTTCAGAAGATGAGCATGCAAAAAATAGGAGAACTGAATTTATTATTGTAAAGTTAAGAAACTAATAGAGTAATTATATAAAACAAAAAAGAGGCTGTCTCAAAAGTAATTATATCAGTTTTTAATCGAATATAAGTCTGCTAATCGTTAAGATTGCGGGTTTTGTCTATTCTGTCAGCCTGTTTTTGAGACTTTTGTGACAACCTCTTTTTTTATGATTAAAAATTATTTTATTTTGTAGCGTACATCACATCTTTCACAGCTTTTACAGTACGAGCAACATTTGGTAAAGATGCTTCGATTAACGTTGGAGCATAAGGCAATGGAACATCTGCTGCAGTAATACGACGAATAGGTGCGTCTAAATAATCGAATGCATCTTTTTGAACTCGGAATGTAATCTCAGAAGAAATACTGGCCAATGGCCAAGCTTCTTCAACTATTACTAAACGATTCGTTTTCTTTACAGATGTAATTACAGTATCATAATCAATTGGGCGAACAGTTCTTAAGTCAACAACCTCAGCACTAATACCTTCTTTCTCTAATTCTGCGGCTGCTGCTAAAGCCACTTTCATAATTTTACCAAAAGAAACAATCGTTACATCAGTACCTTGTCTTTTAATATCAGCTACTCCAATAGGAATAATATATTCTCCATCAGGGATCTCACATTTATCACCATACATCTGCTCACTTTCCATAAAAATAACTGGATCATTATCACGAATCGATGCTTTTAATAAACCTTTAGCATCATATCCATTAGATGGAACAACTACTTTTAAACCTGGACAGTTTGCATACCAATTTTCAAAAGCTTGTGAATGTTGAGAACTTAACATCCCTGCACTAGCTGTAGGGCCTCTAAATACAATTGGACAATTATATTGACCACCACTCATACTTAAAAACTTAGCAGCAGCATTAATTACTTGGTCAATTGCTACTAAGGAGAAGTTAAACGTCATAAACTCAATAATTGGACGTAATCCATTTACTGCCGCTCCTACTCCAATACCAGCAAAACCAAGTTCTGCAATTGGTGTATCAATAATGCGTTTAGGACCAAACTCAGCCAACATACCTTTACTTACTTTGTAAGCGCCATTATATTCAGCCACTTCCTCACCCATTAAAAAAATAGTTGCATCACGACGCATTTCTTCATTCATTGCTTCGCGTAAAGCCTCTCTAAATTCTATTGTTCTCATACTAGTTATCAAAGATTCAAATGTAAACAAAAACCAATGGATTTAAAAGAGAATGCTAAAATTATAGCCATCACTAAAAAAACTAAAAAACAACCTCGTTTTCAATCCATAAAACTCTCTTTTACAGGGTTTTATATTTTGGTCGAAACAATATAAAAAAACGATGATTATCGCTTGATTTACAAGCATAATTTTATAAATTTGCTCACCTTAAAAAAATACAATATGAAGATATTAGTTCCAATTAGTAATGTCCCAGATACAACTACTAAAATAGCTTTTACTAACGGCGATACAGAATTTAACGCTGCTGGTGTACAATTTATCATTAACCCATATGATGAGTGGTATGCTCTTGTTCGTGCGTTAGAATTAAAAGAAGCAGGTAAAGCTGAAAAAGTAACCTTAATCCACGTTGGTTTAGCAGATAGCGACGCAACCATTCGTAAAGGATTTGCTTTAGGAGCTGATGATGGTGTTCGTATTGATGCAGAAGGACCTGATGCGTATTTCGTAGCTGAGCAAATTGCGAACTATGCAACAGCTAATGGTTATGAATTAATAATGACTGGTAAAGAAACAATTAGCTTTAATGGTTCATCTGTTGGTGCTATGATTGCTGGTTTTATGGATTTACCTCTAGTATCTTTAGCAACTAAGTTTGATTTAGAAGGAAACAAAGCAACTGTTGAACATGATGTAGATGGTGGAACTCAAGTGGTTGAATGTGAATTACCATTAGTAGTTTCTTGTGCTAAAGGAATGGCAGAGCAACGTATTCCAAACATGAAAGGGATTATGGGAGCCCGTACAAAACCTTTAACAGTAGTGGTGGCTTCAGATTCTGATAAATTAACCAATGTAAAATCATATACATTATCTACAGGAAGAACAACTTGCAAAATGATTGATGAAAATAACATGGATGAGTTAATAAACTTATTACATACCGAAGCAAAGGTTATTTAAGATTTTAGAAATAAAAATTTAGATTTTGTCAGTTCGTGCCGATAGCTATCGGGAGTAGTCGAGAACAAATCTAAGATCAAAAAAAATTAAAAAAAATAGAAATTATGTCAGTATTAGTATATACAGAAATCAATAAAGGAAAAGTAAAAAAAGCATCTTTAGAAGCCGTAAACTACGCTACTAAAATTGCTGAACTAACTGGTTCTAGCGTTACAGCTATTGCTATTAATGCAGATGCTGCTCAATTAGAAGAAATTGGAAAAGCAGGTGCTAAAAAAATATTATCTGTTAAAAATGATGCTTTAGCATCTTTAGATAGCATGTTAATTTCTTCAACTGTTGAACAAGCAGCTAAAGCAGAAGGTTCAAAAATCATCATCTTCTCTTTTGATATTACAGGTAAAGCAGCAGCACCTCGTTTAGCAGCTCGTTTAAAAGCTGGTTTTGTTGCAGGTGCAGTTGATTTTCCAACAGTAAATGGTGCTAGCTTAGAAGTTAAGAAAAATGTTTTCTCAGGAAAAGCAACAGCTGTTTACTCTATCAATAGCGATGTTAAAATTATTTCATTATTGCCAAATTCATTCCCTGTTAAATTAGGAGATAACGCTGCAACAGTAACTGATTTTTCAGTTGAATTAGCAGCTTCTAAAATTGTAGTGAAAGAGAAAAAATCAACAGATGTTGGTGGAATGATTCCATTGCCAGAAGCTGAATTAGTAGTATCTGCAGGTCGTGGAATGAAAGGACCTGAAAATTGGGGAATGATTGAAGAATTAGCAAAAGAATTAAAAGCAACCACAGCTTGTTCTCGTCCAGTGGCTGATATGCACTGGAGACCACATCATGAGCATGTTGGACAAACAGGTGTTGCTATTCGTCCTAACTTATATTTCGCAATCGGTATTTCGGGAGCAATTCAGCATTTAGCAGGTGTTAATGGAAGTAAAACAATTGTGGTTATTAATAGCGACAAGGAAGCTCCTTTCTTTAAATCTGCTGATTACGGTATTGTTGGTGACGCTTTTACAATTGTTCCTAAATTAATAGAAGCAGTTAAAAAGTTCAAAGCTAATCAAAACTAAATTCAAGCATTTTTTGTATATTAGATTTTCGTAAAAAATGGGAATGAAGAAAGTTAGATTAGAAATTGTTGGTTTATCATACAGTCAAACGCAAAGTGGTGCTTATGCCCTTGTTTTAGGCGAAAGTACAGGTAGCCGTCGTTTACCAATTATAATTGGTGGCTTTGAAGCTCAGGCTATTGCTATTGAGTTAGAAAAAATGACACCTACTCGCCCATTAACTCACGATTTATTTAAAGCCTTTTCTGAAACATTCTCAATTGAAGTAACTGAAATTTTAATTTACAATTTAGTAGAAGGTATTTTTTATGCGAAGTTAGTTTGCACTGATGGTACTCGTGAAGTTGAAATTGATGCGCGTACTAGTGATGCTATTGCTTTAGCGGTTCGTTTTAATTGCCCGATTTATACTTACGAATTTATTTTAAAATCAGCAGGTATTGTATTAGATGATGAAACATTGCCGTCTAACGAAAGTGCAATGACCTCAGCACCTGTAGAAGAAATTTCTTCTTCATCAAACCCTGAAGGCGAATACCAATCTAAATCAACCGAAGAACTAAAAAATTTATTGCAAACCGCTTTAGATGATGAGCAATACGAACTCGCTTCAAAAATACGCGACGAAATAAATAACAGAAAACAATCTTAATATCAAAACCCTCAGCTAACTGAGGGTTTTTTGTTTGAGGGAATTTTTGTAAATTTAATTAAATATAAAAACACTACACAAAATATTAAACTACTGCATTGCTGCCATCTGGTTGGTAAATGGACTGTTTTGCAAAGTCTTAAATTTATTGCCCAGACATCAGCAAATTGTAGCTAGTATTTTAGGAGATCATTACGCACGAGCTTTAACTATTTTAATTGGCATTTCCGAAATCATCATGGCTGTTTGGATTTTTAGTCGGTACAAAAGCAAATTAAATACAATTGCTCAAATAACCATTATTGCTACAATGAATACATTAGAGTTTATATTAGTTCCTGATTTATTATTGTGGGGTAAATTCAATTCATTATTTGCCTTATTATTAATTGTGATTATCTATATCAACGAATTTCATTTAAATAAAAAGCACATCAACTAAGCGCATGTTGTCATTTTTAAAAAATCATCCTTTTGCCGTTGAAGCGTTTTTTGAAAGTTCACTGGTATTAACCTTTGCTTTACCTAAAGAACAATTACAATATTTAATTCCCCAATGTTTGCAATTAGATACCTTTCAGGATAAATGGGCATTTGTTGCAGTAGCTATGGTACAAACAAAAGATTTACGCCCTAAAGGGTTTCCAAAATTTATGGGGAATGATTTCTTTTTGATTGGTTACCGTGTATTTGTGCGTTATACCAATAGCACTGGAAAAAATTTACGTGGTTTGTATATTTTAAAATCGGAAACCGATAAAAAGAAAATGGAATTGATGGGAAATATATTTACTCATTACAATTACACCACAACTGATATTCAACAAATAGACGAAATAGACATCAAACAAATTAGTTCTCATCATTCAAAATTTAAAGTAAGAATTAGTAAAGACGAAGATGCTATTCCTTTACCTCAACAGTCGCCATTTGCCGATTGGAAAGAGGCACGACGATTTGCAGGGCCTTTACCTTTTACATTTACGTATAACAAAGCAACCAGAGAAGTTTTAATTATTGAAGGTGTGCGAGAAAACTGGACACCAACTCCTGTAAAAGTAATAGATTATCATTTCAATTTTTTAAATGACTTACAACTTGAAAACGTCATTTTAGCAAATGCATTTGTTATTAAAAATATTCCATACTATTGGAGAAAAGGAAAAATAGAACCATGGAAATAAAGAGAAGAAACTTTCAAGGAGTACTAAATATTTTAAGCTTTAATAGGCACTTTTATGTGATTGGACTTTCTGTCTTAGCTTTAATCATTGCAAGCTACGTAGTATTTAAATGGAATGACATTTTATTTTGGATTATCATGACTTCCTTTACTTATGGCTTTGTAATGCCATTAATTGTATCAGCTTATGTATATGATTTTTCGGACTATTATCATTTTAATTGGTTAAAAAATTATTTCACTAATACTGATGATTCTCTTCAAATACTAAACATCAACGCAGGATTTGATGAAGCTAGCTTCAGTATTCAACATCATTTTCCTAATGCTACTATAAACGTCTTTGATTTTTATAATCCTCAACAGCATACAGAACCAGCTATTGTTAGGGCAAGAAAAGTAAGTATGGGATTCCCCAACACACAAGTAATAACAACAAATCACATTCCTTTGCCAGACAAATCGATTGATGTTATTTTTTTAGTATCAGCTGCTCACGAAATAAGATTACCAGAAGAGAAAATACAATTTTTAAAAGAATGTTGTCGTGTATGCAAGTCAACTGGCCAAGTAATTATGATGGAGCACTTGCGCGACTTCCCAAATTTCATGGCATTCTCTATTGGATTCACTCATTTTTTCTCAAAATCGGTTTGGAAAAAATCATTTTTAAACGCAGGTTTTACTTCTTTCGAAGAAACAAAGTTCACTCCATTTATGTCTATATTCAAAAGTTGTCCTTAATTTTATACAATGCACATTCATTTAAAAATAATCGGTTTACTCTTAATGGCATTAGCATTAATTCATGCTATTTTTCCAAAGTATTTTAATTGGGAAAAAGAATTGAAGTCTTTGAGTTTAATCAATCGTCAGATGATGACGGTTCACACTTTCTTTATAGCCTTAACGGTATTTTTAATGGGCTTACTATGTCTTACAGCCACCAACGAATTAATTGAAACCCATCTTGGAAAAACAATATGCTTAGGCTTTGGTATATTTTGGGCAGTACGTTTAGTGATTCAGTTTTTTGGTTACTCCCCTAGCCTATGGAAAGGTAAAACATTTGAAACTATCACCCATATTTTATTTTCTTTGCTTTGGGTGTATTTGAGTGTTGTTTTTTTGAAAATATATTTTGGGGATATTTGATAACAAACCTACCCTCTCTTCAACAAAATCCTGAAAGTAGTCCCTTTTCCTTCTTCACTTTGCAACACAAATATTTTACCGTCATGGTAATTTTCGATGATGCGTTTGCATAAAGATAAGCCCAAGCCCCAGCCGCGTTTTTTGGTAGTATAGCCCGGTTTAAAAACAGATTTGTGTTTTGATTTTGGTATACCTTTTCCGGTATCGGCTAAATCAATAGCCACACCTTCTGGTATATCTATAATAGTTACTTTAAATTCTCCTTTGCCATCCATCGCATCTACAGCATTTTTACAAAGGTTTTCAATCACCCACTCAAATAAAGGCATTGACATTTGTGCATGAATTTCTGTTTCAGGAATTTCTAAAACATAGTTTACATTTTTAGAGGTGCGTTGCTTTAAATAATCCATCGCGTTTTTAACCACTAAGCAAACATCTTCATCATGTAAGGTTGGTTGTGAGCCAATTTTAGAGAAACGTTCGGTAATCATATTTAAACGCATTACATCGCGGTTCATTTCGCTTACAATACTTTCATCGGTTCCGTTTGCTCTCAAATAATCTGTCCATGCCATTAAGGATGATAAAGGTGTCCCTAGTTGATGGGCTGTTTCTTTACTCATACCAACCCACACCTGATCTTGCTCCGCCTTACGCGATACGCTGAATAAAATATAAGCAATTAATAAAAAAATGCCTATGACACCAAACTGCACATAAGGATAATATTGCAATTGTGTGAGCAATGGCGATTGCTCGTAAAAAATATAATTTTTAGAACCATCCCCTAAGTCAATTAAAATGGGAGTATTTTGTTGTTCCATTAATTTAAGAGTCACATTTAATTGTTCGGGCGTACTAATTTTCACTGAATCAATATTCCCTTTAGCAATAATTGAAGTTCGCGAAGAATCTGTATAAATAACAGGCACAGCTGCACTATTAATAGCTACATCCGAAATAAACGATTTAATTAAACTATCAAACACCACTTTAATATCCAAAAATAAGCGACTGTCTTTATGATATAAATAATTTTTCTTACCTCTGTAAATATCAATCACCACGGGCTCATACATGGCTTTCATGTTTGCTAATTCTTTTTTAAGCGCTTCGTTGTTTCGCTCAGTTGCCGAATCTAAATTTCTGCTAGCTGTAATATTATCATTTTCATCCGTTAAAATAACTGGAACAGTGGTGTTGTCTTGTAATACTTTTAATACAAATTCAGACACGGTAAACACATCCGAGCTTAATTGTTTAGTAGCTAAAGCATACAACTCTGCTTTTTTACGTTCTTCGGTTTGTAGTTTTTGAAATAAGTCGTTAGTGAATTTAACAAGTCCGGCTTTTTTTTGAACGGCCTCTGCCCATAATCTTACTTTTTTCTCTTCGTCACTTTTGATACTATTTACTAATTTATTAGTGTACCATAATGATGTAAATACAATGATGATCGCCACTATAAATAAAGCCCATTTCCATTGTTGTTTTCGAGAGTAGATATTCATTGATACTAAAGTATAAATTATATAACGCTATTGCAAGTGAGATATTGTTTTAGGACTTTTTTCTTCCATCACAGAGGCACTGAGAAACAGAGGCGTAAAAACACATAAGAATAACTGTTCTCGACTTCGCTCAAACTGACATTCTTATAATAGAAACAAAAAAGCACAAAATAATTAAACTCTGTGCTCTCTGTGTCTCAGTGGTGAGAAATATTAGCTAATTATATCAAAACCCGTATAAGGCACTAACACTTTAGGGATTTTAATACCCGCTTCTGTTTGATTGTTTTCTAATAAAGAAGCGACGATGCGAGGCAATGCTAATGCACTTCCATTTAAACTATGTGCTAATTGTGTTTTACCATTCGCATCTTTATAACGACACTTTAAACGGTTAGTTTGAAACGTTTCGAAATTAGAAACAGAACTTACTTCTAACCAACGACCTTGTGCCGCACTCCATACTTCTAAATCATAAGTTAGAGCCGAACCAAAACTCATATCTCCACCACATAATTTTAAAGTTCGGTATGGCAATTCTAATTCTTGTAACAAGCTGCTTACAAACTCACGCATGTTTTCTAAAATCTCATAAGATTTATCAGGATGTGCAATTTGTACAATCTCAACTTTATCAAATTGATGTAAACGATTTAAACCACGTACATCTTTTCCGTAGCTTCCAGCTTCTCTTCTAAAACAAGGTGTGTAGCCACAATTTTTAATTGGTAAATCACTTTCTTTTAAAATCACATCACGGTACATATTTGTAATAGGCACCTCAGCTGTTGGAATTAAATACAAATCATCTACTTGGCAGTGATACATTTGACCTTCTTTATCAGGTAATTGTCCAGTACCATAACCACTATCTGCATTTACTAAAATAGGAGGTTGTACTTCGTTATATCCTTTAGAAGTTGCTTTGTCTAAAAAATAATTAATTAAAGCGCGTTGCAATCTTGCTCCTTTTCCTTTGTACACTGGAAAACCAGCACCTGTTAACTTAACACCCAATTCAAAATCAATTAAATCATATTTAGTGGTTAGTTCCCAGTGTGGAGTAGCTCCAGCATGCAATGTTGGAATTGTTCCGTGTTCGTTAACCACTTCATTATTTTCGGGTGTTTTACCAACTGGCACAGTTAAGTTAGGCAAGTTAGGAACCGTTACTAATATTTTATGAATGTCTTGTTCGATTTTTTTTAATGTTTCATCAAACTCTTTTTCTTTTGTTTTTAACTCTGCTGTTTTTGCTTTTAATGTTTCTGCTTCTTCTTTCTTTCCCGACTTCATTAACTCCCCAATTTGCTTGGCTAAACCATTAGCTTCTGCTTTTACATCGTCAGCTAAACGTTGTGCTGATTTTCTATTATTATCTAATTCGATAATTGAATTGATAATGTTTTCAGCATCTTTAAAATTTTTAATAGCTAAGCGTTTTAAAACGTCTTCTTTATTCTCTTGAATGTAGCTTAATTGTAACATAGTATTTTATTTGAAAGGGTAAATTTAATCTTTTATTTAATTGATAGAACGCAGATGAATTGAATTGATTATGATTAGTTAAGATTTTTTAAATGGGACTCGATAACACAAAATATAAATTATGATTTATACAATAACAGAACAAAAAATCATCTTCTGTCATAATAATCAACGTCATCAGCGTTCCATTCAAATCTCACTAAAACACAAAAAGCCCTTCCGCCAGCTGGCGGAAGGGCTTCAATTACTTAATAAATTAAGCTTCTATTATCCCTTAAGCAGGAACAACCGAAACGTAAGATCTGTCGTCTGCTTTCTTTTTGAAAACAACTTTACCATCTACTAAAGCAAATAAAGTATGGTCTTTTCCCATTCCTACATTTACTCCTGGATTATGTTTTGTACCACGTTGACGAACGATAATGTTCCCAGAGATACAAGCTTG
>JBEIPP010000247.1:0-3509 GCA_040376995.1 Flavobacteriales bacterium | reverse complement strand
TTAACCATGGTGGAATTACTTACCATTTTAAACAACCAGTATGAGCGACTTAAATCACTATTAGATTTTGCTTTAAAAGCATTTTCAGTATTATCAAAAAAAATCATATATGAATTTGATTTCAAATATAAAGGTTTTATGGTGATTGAAAATTGACTAATATCAGAATGTTTAAAGTTTGACAAATTTTATAAAACCTTGATTACCATTATAAAACAATATACTTTTAATGTCCTCATTTTACAATAAAAATAGTATTTTTGCTTATGCTAGTTGCCGATTTAATAACAGATGAAATTCCTCCATTAAAACATACAGACACTGTAGAGATGGCTTTGGATTGGATGGAACAATTTAAAGTATCACATTTAGCTGTTGTTAAAGACAGAGAATTAATTGGTTTAGTTTCTGAACATGATTTGATGGACTACAATCATCCGGAAGAAAAAATAGAAGAATTAAAAACTACTTTATTAAAACCGATTATTCATAACTACCAACACACTTACGATTTATTAAAATTAATGATGTCGTTTAATCTAACCTTAATTCCTGTGCTAGACGACAAAGAATTATATAAAGGTTGTATTACGCTAAAAGGTTTATTGCAAAACATTTCGGCAATGGCGTCAGTTCAAAACCTTGGTGGTGTTATTGTATTAGAAGTAAACCAGGCTGATTATTCATTAACTCAAATATCAAGTATTATTGAAGGTAATGATGCTAAAATATTAAGTGCTCACGTCTCTTCAGTTCCCGATAGTACAAAAGTAGAAGTGACATTAAAAATAAACAAAGAAGATTTATCACGCATACTTCAAACATTTTATCGCTACAATTATGTTGTGAAAGCATCTTTTCAAAACAGTGATTTTGAAAATGGCATGAAAAATAAATTGGATGAATTCATGCACTTTTTAAATATATAGACGGTTATAAAATCATGACAATAGCTGTATACGCCAGAAACACAAAAGATAATTATCCTGATTATTTAGAAAATTTACTGGCGCTATCAACTTCCGAAAATTTTAAAGTTATTGTATTTAAACCTTATTTAGATTTTTTAAATACAACTTTAAACAAATCATTTACTGTTGATACCTACTCTAACTCAGAAGAATTAGTTGCCAAAGCAGATTACGTAATTTCTTTAGGTGGAGATGGCACCATGCTAGAAACCCTTGAGTATGTTCGTAAATCAGGGATTCCTGTTTTAGGAGTAAACACCGGACGACTAGGTTTTTTAGCTACGGTTTATAAAGAAGATTTTGAAAAATCCATTCAACTTTTAATTAAGGAAAAATTTACACTTGACAAAAGAGAATTAATTGAATTAGATAAAGCCACTTATTTTAACGAAGTAAATTATGCTTTAAATGAATTTACAATTCATAAAAAAGAATCGAGTGCCATGATTAATATTGATACTTATGTAGATGATGTTTTCTTGAACTCTTATTTTGCGGATGGACTAATTGTATCAACACCTACTGGCTCTACTGCCTATTCGCTTAGCTGTGGCGGCCCAATTATGGTACCTGATTCTGACAACTTTATTGTTACACCAATTGCACCTCATAATTTAAATGTACGGCCAATTGTGATTTCAAATAACAAAACTTTAAGTTTTAAAGTAAGTAGCCGAAGCGATAGCTTTAACGTATCATTAGATTCTCGTTCGCAAACCATTAAAAATTTATCTGAATTAATTATAAAAAAAGCTGATTTTAGATTTAATATGATAAATTTAGAAAGCCAGCACTTTTTTGAAACCCTCAGAAACAAGCTACTTTGGGGTATTGACAAAAGACATTAGGAAATACAAATGACAATTTACGATTTTGGAATTGCAAATTTAGAAATAAAGTAAAAAATAAAACCAATTAGTGAGACAGAAAAAAGAAAAAAAATATGAGTACCTGACAGGAAACACCTTTTTTAAATATACTGCATTAGAAGTGAAACTTCAACTATTGGCGACTTAAACAAACTTAAATCAAATCTATATATCTATGTGGTTAAAAAACAAAAAAAGTTCTTAATTACTATTGAAAAATATTCAAACTCAAATAAAAAATAAATAATTAATTTTAGCTCCTATAAAACCATTTAAACACAATTTATGTCATTTATTCACACTATTGTAGCAAGACAAATTTTAGATTCTCGTGGAAACCCAACCATTGAGGTAGATGTAGTAACCGATCAAGGCATTTTAGGAAGAGCGGCCGTACCATCTGGAGCATCAACAGGTATGCACGAAGCAGTTGAATTACGTGATAATGACAAAACACAATATTTAGGAAAAGGCGTTTTAAAAGCAGTAAATAATGTAAACACATCTATTACAGAAAAATTAAAAGGCATGTATATTTTTGATCAAGCAGCTATTGATGCGGCTATGATTGAATTAGATGGCAGCCCCAATAAAGCGAACTTAGGCGCTAATGCTATTTTAGGCGTGTCTCTTGCGGTAGCAAGAGCTGCTTCCGAAGAATGTCGTCAGCCTTTGTATCGTTATGTAGGTGGAGTTAATTCTAATATCTTACCTATACCAATGATGAATATTTTAAATGGTGGGTCACATGCTGATAATGGCATTGATTTTCAAGAGTTTATGATTATGCCAATTGGAGCTGAAAGCTTTAGTGAAGGTTTAAGAATGGGTGCAGAAATTTTTCATCATTTAAAAGCAGTTTTAAAATCACAAGGTTTAGCCACTAACGTTGGTGACGAAGGTGGGTTTGCGCCTAACTTTAAAAATAACGAAGAAGCTATTAAAGCGGTGATGCAAGCCATTGATAAAGCGGGCTACAAAGCTGGTGAAGATATTTATATTGCAATGGATGCAGCCTCATCTGAATTTTATAATGCTGATGAAAAAATGTACCATTTCAAAAAATCAACAGGCGATAAATTAACATCATCACAAATGGTTGATTTTTGGGCTGATTGGAGAAAAAAATACCCTATCATTTCTATTGAAGATGGATTTGCTGAAGAAGATTGGAATGGTTGGAAATTAATGACCGATAAATTGGGCGCAACAACTCAATTGGTAGGTGATGATTTATTTGTTACCAATGTTGATTACTTGAAAAAAGGAATTGAGATGGGAGTTGCTAACTCAATCTTAGTAAAGGTAAACCAAATTGGAACCTTAACCGAAACAATAAATGCAGTTCAATTAGCACACACCAATAGCTACACATCAGTAATGAGTCACCGTAGTGGAGAAACGGAAGATACAACCATTGCTGATTTAGCTGTAGCATTAAGCTGTGGACAAATTAAAACAGGTTCTGCATCTCGTAGCGACCGGATTGCAAAATACAATCAGTTATTACGCATCGAAGAGCAATTAGGTGATAATGCTCGTTACATTGGAAAAAACTTTAAGTTTTTAAAGAAGTAAGAAATATAAATTAAATAAAAATCCCGCTACGAAAATGGCGGGATTTTTTTTGGAACTATTTTATATTATCTTTATTATAAATTACTTTCTG
>JBEIPP010000217.1:0-4406 GCA_040376995.1 Flavobacteriales bacterium | reverse complement strand
TTTGATGCTTATCAGTCTGCCTTAATTTTACTAGTTTTGCGAATTTTATTCTATCGAGTTTTGATATAATTTGAGAAAACAATGTTAAATTTGACATAAGAGAAAGTGTTTGGTTACACAACTCAAAGATAATTTGAGTCTTTTCTCTTATTTTTATTTATTTAGGATGCTATTGGTTTTCTATCAATAAAACCACCTCCTACTAAATCATCTCCTTCATAAATAACTGCACTTTGCCCAGGAGCAATACCTGTTGCCGATTCATGAAATACAATATTTAATTTATCATCAACTTTATTAATTGTACTTAAACGCCCAGCATCCTTGTATCTAATTCTTGTTAAAGCCACGTAATCTTGAGGTAAGCTTTCGTATTTAATTAAATTAAAATCTCGCACATTAATTTCCATTTCTTTTAAATCTTCCAAATCTCCTAAAACCACTGTATTTGTCTCTGGAATAATTTCTTTCACAAAAATAGGGTCGCCCATCGCTAAATCCAACCCTTTACGTTGACCGATAGTATAAAAAGGATAGCCTCTATGTTTCCCAACTTTTTTCCCTTTAAATATATAATCTCCTCCTTCTACAGTAGCTTCTAAATTTGGTAAACGATGTTTTAAAAAGGCACGATAATCATTATCTGGCACAAAACAAATATCATAGCTTTCGCTTTTATTAGCCAAATCAATAAATCCAGCATCCTTTGCCATTTGTTTTATCTCAGCTTTTTTATATACTCCTAAAGGAAACATTGTTCTCTTTAAACTCTCTTGTCCTAAGCCCCACAACACATACGTTTGATCTTTTCCCTGATCTATGCCTTTAAAAATGACCTTACGATTATTCTCTTCGCGCAATTGTGCATAATGTCCCGTTGCAATAAACTCACAATCTAACATATCTGCTCTTTTTAATAAAGCTTCCCATTTCATGTGAGTATTACATAATACACAAGGATTTGGGGTGCGACCTGCAAGATACTCTTCAACAAAATTATTTATAATATGGTCTCCAAATTCGCCTCTGATATCTAAAATATAATGAGGGAAGCCAAATGTTACAGCCATTGAACGCGCATCGTTAATGCTATCTAAGCTACAACATCCTGTTTCTTTTTTGCTGCTACCCGATGATTCGTAATCCCATGTTTTCATAGTGATACCAATCACTTCATAACCTTGTTCATGTAACATCATGGCCGCCACAGAACTGTCAATCCCGCCACTCATCGCTACCAATACTTTTCCGTGCTTACTCATTTTTTATTTTTTTACTGGCTTATTTGTTGTTTTTGTGCCAGGTTTTGTAGTTGTAGTTTTTGTATCTGCTGCTTTAGGTTTTTCGTCGGTAGTTTTGTTTTTATTAAAAAAGTCTTCTGTTTCTTTAGCTGTAGCTAATTTTCCTCCTGCTTTATACAATTCTTTTTCTTTTACCTTTCCTGTTTTATCTTTATATATCCACGGACCAGTTTTGTAACCATTTTTATAATAGCCAACAGCAGCAGTTACCCCATTAGGAAAATAGAATGAATTCTTTCCATCTAATTGACCATTTAGATATATACCTTCACTTTTAACTAAATTCTTATCATAATATAACTTAAAGGATCCGTCCATTTTACCCATTTTGTATTTCCGTTCTTCACTCACCACTCCATCCGGAAAATAAACATACTCCATTCCATCTTTTTTTCCTTTAACATATGTTTCTTTTGAAATTAGAATTGCTTTTTCATCAAAATATGTCCAAACAGAATCTTTATCTTCTCCTATATATTTTCCATAAGCCATTTTTTTACCAGTAGGATGAAACATGGTAGAATAAGCTATTTTACCATCTTGTTTAAAATTCATAATAGCTTTAATAGTATCATGAGGGTAATAGTATTTAAATACACCCTGAGGTTTATCATCTTTAAACAACCCTTCATAAATTATTTTATTTGTTTTTTCGTCTTTCTTTTTCCAATACCCTTGCTTTTTACCATTAGCATCAGTTTGTGTTTGAGCATTAGTTAAAAAACTAAATATTAAAGAAAAAAATATGATATAATATTTTTGCATAAAAATGATTTTTACCTATAACTTATTTTGTATGCAAAGTTACATTATCTATAAATAAAAAAAGGGCTTATAGTTTTTTTTTTGTAAAAATTTATAAAATGACAGTTATGGCTTATTTCTGTTAAACTTCTATAAAATATAGTCAACCCAGTAACTAAGCGGTGAAACAATCGTATTACGCTATAAACTAAACATTTAAAACATGAAAAAAGCAACTATTTTATTTGTAATTATTGTAGTATCCTATTTCTTTTTAAATTTTAATGATAATAATAATCATAATAATTACAAAGAAGGTGATATTATTTTTCAAACAACGAGTGGAGCAACCGGAAAAGCCATACAACTAGCAACTCACAGCAAGTTTAATCATTGTGGAGTTTTATTTTCCGAAAACAACAAATGGGTTGTATACGAAGCTGTTCAACCAGTAAGAAAAACAAGTTTAGAGGAATTTAACGCTCGCGGAAAAGGGACAGTAAAGCGATTAGGAAATAAAACTTTATCCAAGGAAAATGTAAATACCTTAAAAACTCTATTTAAAACCTACGAGAACAAAGATTATGATGATGCATTTAATTGGAGTAACGAAAGAATATATTGCAGCGAATTAGTTTATAAATTGTATAAAAATGCCTTACAAATAGAGTTTTGTAAGCCAAGAAAGCTAAGTGATTTTGACCTCAGCAATCCATTAGTAAAAGAAAAATTAAATGAAAAATACGGCAATAAAATTCCGATGAATGAACCTATGGTTTCACCTGAAGATATATATAAATCTGCCTTATTAGTTGATATAAAATAAGAAATCCATCAGTTGACATACCGATGGATTTCTTATAACAAAAATCTTAAAAATCTAAGCGTTGGCAGCTTCTTCTTTTAAAACAGCAATGATTTTCTCTTCAATTTCTTGAGCTAAATCAGGGTTTTCGGCAAAGATTGCTTTTACAGAATCTCTTCCTTGTCCTAATTTAGTTTCATCATAACTAAACCATGAGCCACTTTTTTTAATAATTCCTTTATCAACACCAATATCAATAATCTCACCTACTTTACTGATTCCTTCTCCAAAAACAATATCAAATTCAGCCATACGGAAAGGAGGTGCTAATTTGTTTTTAATCACTTTTACACGGGTTCTATTTCCACTCACAACATCACCATCTTTAATTTGGCTAATTCTTCTTATATCTAAACGAACAGATGCATAAAACTTTAGTGCGTTACCTCCTGTTGTTGTTTCTGGATTACCAAACATAACACCTATTTTTTCACGTAATTGGTTAATGAAAATACAGCAACACCCAGTTTTATTAATTGTACCTGTTAATTTACGTAATGCTTGACTCATTAAACGAGCTTGTAAACCCATTCTGCTATCTCCCATTTCGCCTTCAATCTCAGCTTTTGGTGTTAATGCTGCAACTGAATCAATTACTACTAAATCTACAGCACCTGAACGAATTAAGTTATCTGCAATTTCCAAAGCTTGCTCACCATTATCTGGTTGAGAAATTAATAAACTTTTAATATCCACTCCTAATTTTGAAGCGTATGTACGATCAAACGCATGCTCTGCATCAATAATAGCAGCAATACCACCTGCTTTTTGAACATTTGCAATCGCATGAATTGCTAAGGTTGTTTTACCAGAAGACTCTGGTCCATAAATTTCAACTACACGACCTCTTGGTAATCCACCAATTCCTAAAGCAATATCTAAGCCTAATGAACCTGTTGATATAGAATCCATAGGTTCTACTGTTGTATCACCTAATTTCATCACAGTACCTTTACCATAAGTTTTTTCTAACTTATCAAGTGTTAATTGTAATGCTTTTAATTTCTCGCTGCCTACTGTTTTTTTCTCAATAGTTTCAACTGAATCGTCTGTTTTTTTTGCCATGATATTTATTTTATAGTTTTAAGTTACTTATTTAATAATGAGCCTCGTTAACAACTTGATAACAATCTCAAATTCTTTACAAATCTAAATCATAATTCAAGCAAATGATTGCTATAATTTATAGCATTATTTAAAATAGCTGTATTTACAGGGGTTTCATAATTAAAATATATTAAAATCACAAACTTATTCCATCAAAAACCATTTTTTGGCTATTAAATGAAACAAAAATTAAGGACTAATGTTTCAGTATGAAAAAAATCAAACCTAATAGTTTTAACCCAGATTATACATTAGGAATCGTAATGAGAGTTGAAAGCTTAATAAAACAGACACTTTTTTGACTGAAGCATAGTAACCACTATGATGAAGGAGAAAAAGTGGCAAAGCGTTCTGTTTTGAAGAGGTTTCAGCTCGTAATAGATTTTCTA
>JBEIPP010000069.1:0-15554 GCA_040376995.1 Flavobacteriales bacterium | reverse complement strand
GCTTTAGCAGCTCATGCTAAATTGCTATATCAATTAGGTCAGCCATCGCCTAAAATGACTTAATACTTAACAAATCATTGTTTAAAATGCAGGCCTAAACAGTCTGCATTTTTTGTTTTTAAAAGCTTTACTTTGTATAAATAAAATTCATTACAATTATGCACGTTCATCTAATTGCAATTGGCGGAAGCGCAATGCACAACATGGCTTTGGCTTTATATGAAAAAGGTTTTCAAGTAACAGGTAGTGATGACGAAATAAATGAACCTTCAAAAACTCGTTTAAAAAATGCGGGTATTTTACCTACCGAAATTGGTTGGTTTCCTACAAAAATAACCTCAGGCATTGATGCCATTATTTTAGGTATGCATGCACGAGAAGATAATCCTGAACTCATTAGAGCTAAAGAATTAAATCTTAAGGTATATTCTTATCCTGAATATATTTACGAGGCTACCAAAGATAAAACACGAGTGGTTATTGGTGGAAGTCATGGCAAAACAACTATTACCGCTATGATTTTACATGTATTAAATTTTCATAAAATAGATACCGACTTTATGGTTGGTGCCCAATTAGAAGGATTTAATACCATGGTTAAATTAACCAAAGAAGCCAAAATTGCTATTATTGAAGGCGATGAGTATTTAGCCTCGCCAATTGATAGGCGTCCGAAATTTCATTTATACAAACCAAATATTGCTATATTAAGTGGTATTGCTTGGGACCATATTAATGTATTTCCAACTTTTGAAATATACGTGAATCAATTTGAGAAATTCGTTAACTTAATTGAACCTAATGGAAGTTTAATTTATTGTAACGAAGACGCTGAATTACAAAAAGTAGCGGCAAATTCTGGAAAATCAAACAACATTTCAAAAACGCCCTACTCTATCCCAAAACACAGAATTGAAAACGGAACGACTATTTTAGAAAACCTAGAAGATAATGACAAAGAAATCCCATTACAAATATTTGGGAATCACAATCTAATGAATTTGAATGGAGCTCGATTAGTTTGTAATAAATTAGGCTTAACTGATTCACAATTCTACGAAGCTATACAATCTTTTAAAGGTGCAGCAAAACGTTTAGAGTTAGTTTCAAAAACAGATTCGTTTGCATTTTATAAAGATTTCGCACATTCTCCATCCAAATTAAAAGCAACTACACAAGCAACCAAACAACAATTTGCTAACCGTAAAATTTTAGCATGTATGGAATTACATACGTTTAGTAGCTTAAACGAAACCTTTTTAGCTGAATATAATGGGGCAATGAATGATGCAGATGAGGCCATTGTATATTTTAATCCTCATACCATTGCTCACAAAAAATTAAACCCTATTACTGAAGAACAAGTGTTAAAGCACTTTAACCGCAAAGACCTTAAAGTATTTACCGAAAGTAGCACTTTGGTCAATTACCTAAAATCTAAATCACTAAAAAATCATGTATTATTAATGATGAGTTCAGGAAATTTTGATGGCATTGACTTTAAACAACTGTCAACCGAACTTAATTTAAACTAATACTGTGCCTAAAATCCTTCGTATAATTAACCGTTTCAACATTGGTGGTATTACCTACAATGTGAGCTATTTATCAAAATATTTGGAATCAAACTACGAAACACTTTTAGTAGGTGGTCCAGAAGAAGAAGGAGAAGATAGTTCCTTATATATTCCTGAAGGTTTAGGTTTAAAACCAAGAGTATTACATGAATTTCAAAGAGAAATCAATTTAAAATCAGATTATAAAGCTTATAAAGAAATAAAAAAAATAATCCGCGAATTTAAGCCAGATATTGTTCATACACATGCATCAAAAGCGGGTGCTATTGGTCGTTTAGCGGCAATTGATTGTAAAGTTCCTATTATCATTCATACCTTTCATGGACATGTGTTTCACTCCTATTTCGGGAAACTTAAAACTGCTTTTTATAAAACAATTGAACGTTATTTAGCAAAACACTCTACGGCCATTGTAGCAATAAGTAATAAGCAAAAGCAAGAATTGTCTGAAGTATTTGGTATAGCCCCAAAAGATAAAATTCATGTGGTTCCTTTAGGCTTTGATTTAAGTAAATTTACAAAAAACAAGGAACAAAACCGTAAAGAATTTAGAGAAAAATACAATTTAAAAGAAGGGCAATTAGCTATTGGTATTATTGGACGATTAGCTCCCATTAAAAATCATAGTTTGTTTATTGAGGCCATTGCTTATTTAAAACAAAATGGTATCACTAATTTTAAAGCATTTATCATTGGAGATGGGGATACAAGAGATATTATAACAGAATCATGTAAAACAAATAATGTTTCTTGGTCAAATAATCCAATTGATGAAGTAGATGTGATTTTTACCTCTTGGATAACTAATGTTGAGTGGGCTTTACATGGTTTAGATATTGTAACCTTAACATCTTTAAATGAAGGAACTCCCGTTAGCATTATTGAAGCTCAAGCAGCTGGAAAGTTTGTAGTATCTACAAATGTTGGAGGAATTGAAGATGTTTTACACCCTGAATGCGGTTTTTTATCAGAAATATCAGACAAATCAGTTTTTTTTAGCAATTTATTAAATGCGTGTTCAAATCCTTCTACTTTATCAAATTCATCAGAAAAAGGAGAAAAATGGGCTCTTGAAAAATATAGTTATACTAGATTAGTGAGCGATATGAAACAATTATACTCTCAATTACTAAAAAGAGCATGATTTTTGATATTAACAGATAAATTTTAACTTTGTGATATAAAACATACCTATGCACTTTTATAAATACTTCCTCTTTTTGTCTATCGTTTTTTATTTTTCATCTTGTAAAGTTTTTAGATCTAATTTGATGTTAAAAACACCTAAAGATTATACTTATGATAAAATTGTAGATTCAATATCTAAACAAGATTATAAAATTGAAGCAAATGACATTATAAACATTAGAATGTTTGCTAATGATGGTTTTAAATTAGTTGATTTAGCAAATTCTGGTCTTACAAATAATCTAATCCAATTAGATTATCTAGTAAATTCAGATGGAACGTGTAAATTTCCTCTTATTGGAAGAGTCAAAATTGGTGGCTTTAGTATACGAGAAGCTACAGAATATTTAGAACAAGTGTATTCCGATTTTTATGTAAAACCATACGTTAATATTACTGTAACAAATAAACGAGTTATTGTATTTCCTGGTAACGGAGGAACGGCTCAAGTTATTTATTTAAAAAACAACAACACCACTGTATTGGAGGCATTAGCATTAACAGGTGGAATACCCGAGGATGGGAAAGCTTATAAAGTAAAACTAGTCAGAAATCAGAATAACGAAAAACCTAAAGTATATTTAATGGATTTATCGAAAATTGAAGGTATAGCAGTTGGAAATACAGTTGTATTAGCTCATGATATAATATATGTAGAACCTCGATATCGTTTTGCTAAAACTTTAGTGGCTGAATTAACTCCAATTCTTTCATTATTAACAACATCTTTATTAATTTACTCTATAATTAGGAGGTAAAATGATACAACCACAGGGTAATAATTCTATAGATAAATATAGGGATAGGGTTTCTAGATTTAGTAGCGAACTAGATTTAGGTTTAGTAATTTATATCGTAAAAAAAAGTCTATGGTTTGTTTTAGCTTTTTTAGTTGTATGTTTAAGTACTGCAACTATTTATTTACGATATAGTCAGCCTGAATATCAATCTTCTACAATCATTCAAGTTAACGAAAACAATCAGGCGTCCGAGGTTTTAAAAATGAATACATTTGAAGGCACCGACAATAAGATGGCTGAGGCTATGGAGCAAATTCGTTCTAAAATTTTCTTAAAACGTGTCGTTGAAAAATCTGATATTCAAATTAGTTATTTTAATGAAGGTACATTTAAAAACAATGAACTCTATTCTTCATCACCCTATGTTATTAAATTTAACATTAAGAAGGATGTTATTTATGGGACAAAAATTTACATTAAATTTAACACAATCTCCTCAGGTGTTATATCTTTCAATACGAATGGCAAAAATTTCAATATACCTTTTACCACTTTTAATGTTATCAACTCTCCTTATTTCGAGTTAAGTATTTCTCCAAATACAAAAATTGACCATCAACTCCTAAAAACACAACTATTAGGCAACAATAAATCATATTTTATTATAAATAACATTGATAATGTTACAGCAAATCTTCAATCTAAAATTGACATTAAATTAATTAATGATGCAGCTAGAACAATTCAAATTAAGGTTACTGATGTTAATCCTCAAAAATCAAAAGATGTTGTTAATTTGATATCTGAAGAATATTTAAAATTTGATGTAGAACGAAAAAGTGAGAGTTCAAAAAGCATCATATCTTTTATTGATGAGCAATTGGATTTAGTTTATAGTGATTTAAAATCTACTGAAAATAACCTG
Organism: Flavobacteriales bacterium; assembly: GCA_040376995.1. Lineage (GTDB taxonomy): Bacteria > Bacteroidota > Bacteroidia > B-17B0 > Aurantibacillaceae > UBA4416. The sequence goes on along the minus strand of JBEIPP010000069.1, from coordinate 11,124 downwards.
CAAGAGTTTAGAAAAAAACATAATTACACAATTAAAGAAAGTACCATTGACCCCAATACTCTTAGATTGTCAAGAATTGAAGATGATATGTTAAAGGTAGAATTAGATGAAAAAATATTAGCAGAACTTCAACAAAATATTTTAAAAAATAAAAGCATTGATTCTTATCAGCTTATCTCTATGATTTCTGGTACTGAGTATGAAAGCGCGATTAAAGAATACACTCAAAGTATACAAAAATTATTATTGGAGAAGGAAAATTTGTTATATATGGTAACACCAAACAGCGAGAATATTAAACAAATAAACTATAATATTGAAACACAAAAAAAACTATTAATAGAAACTATTAATGCAGTTAGATTAAAATATAAATCTAGGTATTCTAGTTTAACAGGAAAACATTCCGAATACCAAAACAAAAATGTTAATAATCCTGATGAAGATTTAGAACACTCTAGATTAATGCGATTATTTAGTATCAGCGAAAAATACTATACCATGCTATTAGAGAAAAAAACTGAATTTTCTATCTCAAAGGCTGGTTTTGTTTCTCAAAATGTAATTTTAGAGGAAGCAGTAAACGATGGTACTTGGGTATCTCCAAACAAAAAAATTTCTATTTTAATTGCTGTTTTAGTTGCTTTATTACTTTCACTACTTCTTATAATTATCCGTTATTTTCTTCATAATAAAATCACTTCAATTAATGATATTGTTAATAATATTGATGCGTCAATTTCTGTTTTAGGAATTGTTCCTAATTACGAAAGTGATATTCCTGTATCTCAATTAGTAGTTGATAAAAATTCTAAATCTCAAATTGCTGAAGCATTTAGAAGTATTCGTTCAAATTTAAACTTTATTAATAATGGTGAAGGTTCTAAAATTATAGCAATAACATCTTCTATTTCTGGTGAAGGAAAAACATTTGTTTGCTTAAACATTGCTGGTATTTTGGCTTATACTGGTAAAAAAGTAATTCTTTTAGATTTAGACATGAGAAAGCCTAAAATTCATAAAGGGTTTAGCGTTTCAAACGACATAGGAATGAGTACAATATTAACTAACATGACCCCAACGAACAATTGTATCAAAAAAAGTCATTTTCCTAATTTAGATTATATCACCGCTGGTCCAATTCCTCCAAATCCTTCAGAATTACTTATTAGTTCCCGTTTAAACACTTTGATCGAGGAATTAAAATTATCTTATGACTATATAGTATTTGATAACCCTCCAATTGGCTTAGTTACAGATGGTATTACTACTATTCAAAAAGCAGATTTTCCTATTTATATATTTAGAGCTGATTATTCAAAAAAAGCATTTGTTCAAATTTTAGATAAATTAATTAACGAAGGAAATATAAAAAACTTGTCGATAATTTTAAATGGCGTTGAAACCAATAGAACTAATTATGGTTATAAATATGGGTATGGGTATGGGTATGGGTATGGCAATGGTAATGGTTATTACTCTGATGATAAAGTTGAAAATAAGAGGGGTATTTTAAAAATATGGAAGTAATTGAAACAAAAATTAAAGGGTTATTAATTATAAAACCCAAAATATTTGCAGATGAAAGGGGATATTTCTTTGAAAGCTATAACGAAACGTCTTTTAAGCAAAATGGAATACATGCCAATTTCGTTCAAGATAATCAATCATTATCAAATGCTGGTGTTTTAAGAGGCCTTCACTTTCAAGCTCCTCCGTATGATCAAGGAAAATTGGTAAGAGTTATAAATGGAGCCGTTTTGGATATAGCCGTTGACATTAGAAAAAATTCACCAACCTATGGTCAACATATATCCATTGAATTAAATGAAGAAAATAAAACTATGTTTTATATTCCTTCAGGTTTTGCCCATGGCTTTTTAACCCTAAGAGATAACACAATCTTTTCATATAAGTGCACTAATATATATAACAAAGCATCCGAAGGCTGTATTTTATGGAATGATTCGAATTTAAATATTGATTGGAATGTTTCCAACCCTATTTTATCAGAAAAAGATTTAATAGGAACGCCTTTTAATGATTTTAATAGTCCTTTTTAATGATTTTAATAGTCCTTTTTTAATGATTTTTTTTCAAAATAACATTTTATTATTTATTGTACTTACCATTGGTATTACGTTTATTTTATCTGCACTTTTTAATTCAATTTTATTAAAATTTTCTCAGACTCTTGGAATAAGACAACAACAATCTTCAGAAAAACAAATTCGTTTTAACCCCACTGCAAGACCTTCCATTGGAGGAATATCCTTCTTTGTTATATTCCTTATCTCATTTATCATATTAAACTTCATTGATCATCGTCTACCATTAAATTATAGTAGCTTAAAAATTATTGGTGTATTTGTAGTTTGTACCATTGCTTTTTTAATGGGCTTAGCAGATGATGCATATAATACCAAACCTCTACTAAAATTTATTGCTCAATTAGTTTGCGGTTTGATTCTATATTTTACAGGCACAAAAATTAATATTTTCACAAACGAGGCTTTAAATTTTGGATTAACTGTTTTTTGGGTAATTGGAATTATGAATTCTATTAATATGTTAGATAACATGGATGCTATTACAACTATCGTATCTATTGTAATTTTACTATTTTCAATTTTATTAAACATTAATTTAAACTTAATTATAAGTCCAATTCCAATTTTATCTTTAGGCCTTTTAGGTTCTCTATTAGGTTTTTTAATATACAATTGGTATCCTGCTAAAATGTTTATGGGAGATACAGGAAGTCAGTTTTTGGGTGCCTTTTTGGCTGTTGTAGGTATTGATTATTGCTGGAATTCATTTTCTTTAATTAACAATGCTTGGTTTTCTGTAAATCCCATTTTAATGGGATTTCTTTCTATTGCTTTGGTTTTTTTATTACCTATAACAGATACTATTACAGTAAGCATAAACCGAATAAAAAAAGGGCAATCTCCCTTTATAGGAGGAAAAGACCACACTACACATCATTTGTATTTTAAAGGAATTACTGAAAAAAGAATTGCCATTTTGTTTTGTGGAATTGGGATGATTGGTATTTCTTTAGCTTTAAATCAAATATTGAACTATCAAATAACCTGGTTGGTCGTTTCTATTATTTTTTGTGCCATCACTTTCGTATCTTTATGTTATAATACGATTATAAAAAGAAAGTGACCATATCTGTTTGGATATTAAAATTTTTTCGCGAACCAAGTCCTATTTATAAAAAAACCTATGTAAGTTTGGCGTCGTGGGCATTGATTAGTTTATTAATCAAGTTCATTTCTTTTACCCCACTCCAAACAAATCTAGATTATACAAATGCAAACTTTAAAGTTCTTGGATTAAACATCCCCGCTAATCTTCAATTTTCAGGAGAACGTGTTCCTCAAAACGATTATGAAATTAAAGAAAGCTTAGAAAAAGAATTCTTTGCCAATAAATCATGGAAAAACTCCTCTCTTGACTTATTTCATAAAGCTCAAAAATGGTTCCCATTAATCGAACCTATCCTAAAACAAGAAGGTGTTCCTGATGATTTTAAATATGTTGCCATTATTGAAAGTCATTTAACAAATGCGGTTTCTCCAATGGGGGCTACCGGTTTTTGGCAATTAATGCCAGTAACGGCTCAACATTACGGACTAACAGTTAATAGCGAAATAGATGAACGTTTGGATGTAGAAAAAGCAACTCATGTGGCTTGCCAGCATTTTAAAGATGCTTATAAATATTTTAAAAACTGGACTCTGGCAGCAGCAGCATATAATGTAGGAATTGGTGGGATTCAAAATGCCTTAAAAAAACAAAACACTAATAATTACTATGATTTAGTATTAAATAAAGAAACGGGTAGTTTCATATATCGTATTTTAGCATACAAAACATTGTTATCAAACCCAAAACACTTTGGAGTAAAACATAAAATAAAAAATATGGGCGCATTTCCAGCCTTTAAATTGGTAAAAGTCGATTCATCCATTACCAATTTAAAAGCATTTTGCCAAACATATAAACACCAATGAAATTGTTTTAAAAACATTTAATCCTTGGCTAATCGGAGAACAATTAAACAATCCTGACAAAAAAACGTATCAATTTAAAATACCTAAAAACAAAAACATTGATTTAAGTGTTTATTTTAATGATGTATTTCCTAAAGATGCATCAGTAGATACAACATTAAAAATAACCACTTTAACCGACACTTTAAAACTAATTACTGATACTTTAAAAAAAACAGACTAAAGAGACGCAAGATAAAAGAGACTAAAGATAACAATATTGTCCTGTTTCAAAAAAGTCTTTGCTCCATTAAGTCCTTTAAAAACATGGAAGACGAACAAATAGAAGTAATTGGTGCTCGTGCCCATAACTTAAAAGATATATCACTAAATATTCCCCGAAATCAATTAGTAGTGCTCACAGGTTTAAGTGGTAGTGGTAAATCGTCTTTAGCTTTTGATACTATTTATGCAGAAGGGCAACGTCGTTACATCGAGAGTTTTTCGAGTTATGCTCGTCAGTTTTTGGGTAATATGGAACGCCCTGATGTAGATAAGATTTCAGGTTTAAGTCCGGTAATTTCTATCGAACAAAAAACAGTCAATAAAAATCCACGTTCTACAGTTGGAACTATTACTGAGATTTATGATTTCTTACGTTTACTATTTGCTCGTTCTAGTGAAGCGTATTCCTTCGTGACTGGCGAAAAAATGGTTCGCTACAGCGATGATCAAATCATTGATTTAATTTTAGAAAAATACAACGACAAAAAAATCAATTTGTTAGCGCCTGTCGTCAAAGGTCGTAAAGGTCATTATCGAGAGCTATTTGAAGACATTCGTAAAAAAGGATTTAATAAAGTTCGTATTGATGGGGCTATTGTAGAGATAACTCCTAAAATGCAAGTAGATCGTTACAAAATTCACGATATTGAAATTGTAATTGATAGACTAGAAATTACAAAAGACATTAAGCCTCGTTTATACCAATCTTTACAAACTGCTATGAAGCAAGGTAAAGGAACCATTATGGTATTAGAGCATGAAGAAGAAAATCCAAAAGCAAAAAAGAAAACAGCATCATCTTTTGGTTTTGGGAAAGTGCAATTCTTTTCTCGTTCCTTAATGTGCCCAACTTCTGGTATCTCTTATGATGAACCTGCTCCTAATTTATTTTCTTTTAATTCACCTTATGGCGCTTGCCCTCATTGCAATGGATTAGGTGTAGTATCAGAAGTTGATATTAGTAAAATTGTTCCTAATCAAAAATTATCTATTCGTAAGGGTGCTATTGCTCCTCTTGGTCCATCAAAAGGGATTTGGGTATTTAAACAAATTGAGGCTATTGGAGAAAAACACAAATTCACCTTAGATACCCCGTTCGAAGATATTCCTGAAGAAGCCGTAAACATTTTATTAAACGGAACGGAAGAATTATTTACCATAAAATCAGATACTAGTGCAAATGGCTACAGTTCTGCATTTGATGGCATTGCTACTCATATTTCTCGCCAGGCCGAAGAAGATCCTTCGCCAGCGATGTTACGATGGGTAGAGGGTTTTACCAATAAAATAAATTGTTCGGTTTGCGAAGGAACGCGATTAAAAAAGGAAGCGCTTTATTTTAAAATTGATGACAAAAACATTGCCGAGCTTTCTGAAATGGATATCAATATTTTAGGAGATTGGTTTAAGGGTATCGAAAAGCGTTTAAGTAAATCTCAAAACGTGATTGCTAAAGAAGTCCTCAAAGAAATCAGAACCCGTATTGGATTTTTATTAGAGGTTGGCTTAGATTACGTAACCTTAAATCGTTCATCCAAAACCTTGAGCGGTGGTGAAGCGCAGCGTATTCGTTTAGCAACACAAATCGGTTCTCAATTAGTAGGTGTATTATATATTTTAGATGAACCAAGTATTGGTTTACATCAACGTGACAATATGCGTTTAATTGAAGCTTTAAAAAATTTACGTGATGTTGGCAACAGTGTTTTAGTAGTGGAGCATGATAAAGACATGATTATTGAATCTGACTACGTAATTGATATTGGTCCTGGTGCCGGTGTTCATGGCGGTCGGGTGGTTGCTGCTGCTAAACCAAAAGACATGTTGAAATTTAATACCGTTACTGCCGAGTATATTACAGGCAAACGTAGTATTGAAGTTCCAAAAACTCGCCGAAAAGGAAACGGAAAAAAATTAGTGTTAAAAGGATGTACTGGTCATAATTTAAAAAACGTGAACGTAGAAATTCCTTTAGGAAAATTTATTTGCGTTACAGGTGTGAGTGGTAGCGGAAAATCAAGTTTGATTAACGAAACCTTGTATCCAATTTTAAGTAATCATTTTTATAATTCAGAAAAGCGTCCCCTACCCTACAAATCATTTACAGGAATAGAACACATAGATAAAGTCATTGACATAGATCAATCACCAATAGGACGTACACCGCGAAGTAATCCTGCGACTTATACCAACGTTTTTTCGGACATCAGAACATTATTTTCTGAATTACCAGAAGCAAAAATAAGAGGTTACAAACCTGGTCGTTTTTCTTTTAACGTCAAAGGAGGTCGATGCGAAACTTGTGGTGGCGCTGGTGTAAAAACCATTGAAATGAATTTCTTACCTGATGTATATGTAAACTGTGATGAATGTAATGGCAGAAGATACAATAGAGAAACTTGCGAAATTCGTTACAAAGGAAAATCTATCAGTGATGTTTTAAATATGACGATTGACCAAGCTTGCGAGTTTTTTGAAAATCTACCTAACATTTACCGTCAAATTAAAACATTGCAAGATGTTGGTTTAGGTTATATCACATTAGGACAACAAGCAACTACTTTAAGCGGTGGAGAAGCACAACGTGTGAAACTTTCTACTGAATTAAGTAAACGTGACACAGGTAATACTTTATATATTTTAGATGAGCCAACTACTGGTTTACACTTTGAAGACATCCGCATTTTATTAGGTGTATTAAACCGTTTGGTTGAAAGTGGTAATACCGTTTTAGTCATTGAACATAACATGGATATTATTAAAGTAGCTGATTACTTAATTGATGTTGGTATGGAAGGCGGTAAAGGTGGTGGAGAAATATTATTTACAGGTACACCCGAAGAATTAGTAAAATCTAAAAAAGGATATACGGCACCATTTTTGAAAAAAGAATTGTGATACGAATAAGTACGAATTTACGAATCAAAACATCTAGTGTTTTCAAAACCAGATTCGTATATTCGTATTAAATTCGTAATCAAAAAATAACATTAAGTACAAAAATATATGACCCACGATAAAGAAGAAAAAATCAGAAGAGCTTTTGCTACAAAAGAATCAAGAGAAGTAATGGCCTCTGATAGCTGGAAGATTTTTAAAATCATGAGTGAATTTGTAAATGGTTTTGAAAGAATGCAACAAATAGGACCCTGTGTTTCAATTTTCGGCTCTGCCAGAACAAAACCTGAAAACAAATATTATCAATTAGCCGAAGAAATTGCCTATAAACTAACTCAAGAAGGTTATGGCGTTATTACTGGTGGTGGACCAGGTATTATGGAAGCTGCCAACAAAGGTGCTAAACGTGGTGGTGGAAACTCAGTTGGTTTAAATATTAATTTACCGTTTGAACAAAAACCAAACGATTATATTGACAGAGATAAAAGCATTGACTTTAATTATTTCTTCGTTCGTAAAACTGTTTTCTTAAAATACTCTCAAGGATTTATTGGTATGCCAGGTGGTTTTGGTACAATCGACGAATTATTTGAATCCTTAACTTTAGTTCAAACCAACAAGATTGCAGAATTTCCTGTAGTATTAGTTGGTAAAGAATATTGGGAAGGATTAATCGATTGGATTAAAAAAACCATGTTACACGAAGAACACAACATAAACGAGTCTGATTTAGATTTATTTAAAATTGTGGATACAGCTGATGAAGCCGTCAAACACATTGTTGATTTCTATAGTAAATACATGTTGAAACCAAATTTCTAAAAAATACTTAACCGCAAAGAACGCAAAAGGTTAGCGTGGAGAAAATGAGATATTTTATTAAACAAATACAAACATCTGCGATCTTTGCGAAAAAACTCAGCGAACTCTGCGGTTAAGCAACTAAACTCAAAATGAAAACAATCTTAATTACAGGAAGCACAAGCGGTATCGGACTTGGTATTGCTATTGAATTTGCAAAAACAAAACAATACAATATTGTATTTAATGGTTTAGAAACTAACGGACAAGAAATTGCCGACGGTGTTGCCAAACAATATGGTATTGAAGTGATGTATAGCAATGCTAATATGTTGCAACCTGTTGAGTTAAGAAAAATGGTATCAGATGCCATTACTAAATTTGGTAAAATTGATGTATTAGTGAATAATGCTGGTATTCAATTTGTATCGCCTATCGAAGATTTTCCTGAAGAAAAATGGGACGCAATCATTGGCATTAACTTAACTTCTGCATTTCATTTAACCAAAGCTGTTTGGAAAGGTATGAAGGAACGCAAATTTGGACGAGTAATTAATATTGCCTCTGCACATGGTTTAGTCGCTTCTGAATTTAAGAGCGCATACATTGCTAGTAAACATGGTATTGTAGGTTTCACAAAAACTATTGCTTTAGAAGGTGCTCCATTTGGAATTACAGCTAATGCTATATGCCCTGGTTATGTAAAAACTCCTTTAGTTGAGAAACAAATAGCCGATCAAGCAAAAGCACATAATATGAGCGAAGCGGATGTGGTTAGCAAAGTAATGTTATTGAAACAAGCCGTAAAAGATTTTGTAAGCGTTGAAGAATTAGGACAACTAGCCGTTTTCTTAGCGTCTGATATTGCCAAAACTATGACAGGTACAGCTTTACCAGTTGATGGTGGCTGGAATGCACAGTAAAGAAAACACTTGGCTTGTCCATTCGAGCGAAGTCGAGAATATTACAAAGTTTAACTGTTAGATTTAACTTCATATTAACATGTAGCTCCTATGGAGCTGACAATATCATATAGTTTTTATTATTACAAACAGTCCGCTCCTAACTGAGTAAAATTAAAGCCTCAGAGAGGCGATATGTTTGTAATAAAAAATGAAACAACAATTAATAGCTCCTTAGGAGCGACCTGTTTCTTAAACTTTTTTGTTACAAATAACAAGTAAAGTAATAACAGTTTTATATATCAATTTATTTAACTCCCTTATAAAACTCAAACAAATCAATCGCTTGTTTGGCTTCTTTTACATCGTGTACACGTAAAATATTAGCGCCATTTTGAAGTGCAATGGTATTTAGTACAGTTGTTCCGTTTAAGGCAGTTGCGGGAAACGTATGAATCACTTTATTAATCATTGATTTACGAGACAATCCTGCTAAAATCGGAAAATCAAATTCCGTGAAATCATGCAAGTGTTTTAGTAATTCGAAATTATGTTCTACTGTTTTACCAAAACCAAAACCTACATCAATAATCAATTTTTCAAATCCTTTGCTTTGACAAACCGCAATTTTAGCTTTATAAAAATCACTCAATTCTTTAACAACATTTTCGTAGGTAGGATTTAGCTGCATATCTTTTGGTGTGCCTTGCATATGCATTAATACATAAGCAATTTGATGCTTAGCCACCAAATCAATCATTTTAGGATCTAATTCTCCACCCGAAATATCATTAATGATATCTGCTCCTAAATCAATAGCAAATTCAGCAACATCCGATAAATAAGTATCTATCGAAATCAACATTTTTGGGAACTCTTTTCTGAGTTTAGTTAATGGCTCTCTTAATCTAACAATCTCATCTTTTACCGAAACAGATGGTGCTTTTGGACGAGACGAAGCCGCGCCAATATCAATAATAGTAGCACCTTCATGAATTTTGATTTCGGCATCTTTAATAATATCAGTAACCGACGAAAACTTACCACCATCGTAAAAACTATCTGGCGTAATATTAATAATAGCCATCACCTGAGCTTTTTCGAAACTCAATTGTTTGCCATTTGTTAAATACGTTTTAGTCATTTTTGTTAAATTAGCGTTCACTAGTTACAATTATTAAGTTAAGATAGTAATAAAAATTGTAATTAATGAAATTTCATACAAAAAACAGGATTTATAAAATGAGCACAACATCTTCACAATACGACGCAGCGATTAAACTATGCAAAGATTTGTTTTTAAAGAAAATGAAAGACTATGGCACCGCTTGGCGTAACCTTCGCCTTACATCGCTAACCGACCAAATTTTTATTAAAGCACAACGTATTAAAAGTATTGAAGAAAAAGGTACACAAAAGGTTTTAGATGATATTACAGCCGAATACATTGGCATTATTAACTATTGTATTATTTCTTTAATTCAATTAGAATTAAAAGATGATGCAAGATTAGAATTACCTTACGAAGAAGTAGAACAACTATACAACAAATACGCTAAACAAACCAAACAATTAATGGAAGATAAAAACCATGATTATGGCGAAGCTTGGCGTGATATGCGATTGAGTTCATTAACGGATTTAATTTTAATGAAAATTTTCCGCGTTAAACAAATTGAAGATAACAAAGGACAAACCATTGTGAGCGAAGGCGTTGATGCCAATTACATGGATATGCTCAATTACTCCGTATTTGCTTTGATTAAGTTGAAGGGGTAAATAAAAAAATAAAGAATGGAAGCAAAAAACAAAAACCATACATATCCAACCAAAAACTGCTGGCTATGTAAAGTTTTATGACAGAAAACCGTTTCTATAAGTGAGTTATGCCGCACCGTTGGACAACTAACTAGAAACTTTACGGTTGACAAGAAAACTCAACTTATTTCAGTTTAAAACAACAATTCGTAGCGACAATCACAATACAAAAAACTAAACGTGTTGACCTCACTAAACTCGGCTGACCTTGACGCAGAACTCACAAAACGTATCGACCTAAGCGCAGACACAAATAATTGTGCTGACCTGTGTTCAAGTTTTGTGGCGACACATAACCAAGTTTAGAAAACTGCATTTGAAAATCGTTTAGTAAAATTACTTGTATTGTATGCGGACACGAATGCTGTGTTTAAACTAACCGCAGAAAAGAAAACGGCGGCAGCATAACACACGCT
>JBEIPP010000195.1:0-5432 GCA_040376995.1 Flavobacteriales bacterium | reverse complement strand
TTTTAAAAGTATCTACTTATACGGCTCATTTTCACCTTTAACAGGCGATATGTTTTGTTTAGAGCTCCCTTTTTGTAACGCTGATAACTTTCAAATTTATCTTGATGAATTTTCAATGGAGCACCCAAATGAGTTTAAAATAGTAGTACTTGATAATGGTGCGTTCCATAGGAGCTAAATCACTATCGATACCAAAAAATATTGGTCTTATTTTTTTACCTCCATATAGCCCTGAACTCAATCCTGCTGAGAAACTTTGGCTTACAATAAAAAGAAAGTTTGAAAATAGGTTATTTGAATCGCTAGAAAAACTGGGGGAGTTTATATCTAGTTCTCTGAAAAAAATTATCACTGAAAAAAGTGAAATCAATATGTTCTTTCAAGTATATTTTTGCAGAATTATATTGGACTGTTTAACATATATAATTGGTGTAAATAGTGTGATCAACACAAAATATTTAGATATTGCTTATGCAACAAATGGCTCCATTCATACGATGGAAGAAGATTTAACAGAAATGGGTAAAATGAATGAGGGTAAAAAATTTAAAATTGCAGGGATAAATTTTAGACTTGTAAACGGAAAATTTATTCAAATAAAATAATTTACTCTTTAATCCACATAAATACTTTTCCGTTATCTCTGTATTGATCAAAATTTTTGTCGCAAGTGATCACAAAAAAATCTATCAATGGTAAAATGCCAAAAACTCCTCCTAAGGTGGCAATATATGCTACTGGAACATATGGCTTAGTCCCTAAATAAATACGATGCAATCCAACCATTCCAAACGGAAAAGGAAATGCTAAAACAGCCGCTGTGATTTTTTTGTTAAACTTTTGTTTTTTACGAAATGTTTGGAAAATAGGATTTGGGTTTTTGTCTTGAATTGAAATGTTTTCAAATGATATAAATGTTGCAGTGCTATCTAAATAGTACATTGTAATCATGTTTGTTTTGGATACCATATTAAATGATAATAATACACTAACTATGAATCCAAAAAACTTCATGTTCTTATTCTTGTTTCAGCAACTTAATATCCGAAATTAATTTTACAACAGCCACGCTATCTGTTCCATCATACATACCACGAATACGTTTTTGTGCATCTACTAAAATAAATAATTCGCTATGTAAAAAACCTTCTGCGGAACCATCATCTTCAAGAGCGTTTACTAAATAACTAAATCTTGCCATATCGTAAATAGTTTTTTTGCTTCCAGTTAATAAATGCCACTTATTTTTAATAGTTCCATAAGTTTGCGCATAACCATTCAACACCTCAACAGTATCATTAGCGGGATTAACAGTATGAGATAAAATTAAAACGTTATTATCATCTTTAAATGCATTTTGCACATGTACTAATTGAGAACTCATTTTAGGACAAATACTTTGGCAAGTAGCAAAGAAAAAATCAGCTACGAAAATTTTATTATTTATCGTTTTTTCTGAAACCGTATCATGGTACTGATTAATAAATGAAAATGGTTGAATGGTATGATACAAAGTATCTTTGCCATCTGTTCCAACTGGTTTTTTCTCTCCAATTACTGGCAATAATAATTTTTTTGTTTCCGTTGTTTTTGAATTACAACTAAATAATATAAGTGCAGTAATCGCTATTACAAAACGTATCATATTTATTTACTTTCAATTTTATTAGTCTTCAATAGTTGCTCTTTTTCTTCTTTTAATCTCAAATGTTGATATTCTTCTGTTAATCTTTTAATCTCCGCAATATATCTAGTATCGTAATATCCTCTTATGTTTCTATTTTTATCTACCAATACAAAAAAACTATAATCCACATAATATGGTTTGTCTTTAAAGTAAGCTCTATTTATACTATCAAAAGAAGCTTGATTCCAATAGGCATTCATCACATTATCATTTCCTATTGATAATTTTTCCATTTCACGTAAATTAGTTGAATCGTCTAGTCCGTCGCAAGGTGTTACTATAACAAAAGGAATGTACTTTATTTTATCTTTTTTGTATTGCACGTATTCAGTTAATCCAGCCATTCTATAATTATCCTTAGCATAGCTTTGTTTAATAAAGCATACTGCAAAAATTGGGTATTTCACAGTATCCAATTCAAACAATTGAAGATTATTCTCTCCACTATTTTCTAGAGGCAACTTCTTAAACTTAGAGTTGATTTTATAAAAAACAGTGTCTTTTTCAACTACTACTTTTGGTCCATAGTACGGTAATTTTCGAGAGTTAATAGTGGTGAATTCTAGAATAATTTTTAGTAAAGCTGGAAATAAGAGAATGGCAAAAAAAATGAGTTTTTTATTCTTCATGAGTAAATGGATTATCACTTAAAAACTTCTGTTATTTAAACTTTCATTTATTTTTTCCGTTAAACGGGCTTTAAATTTTTCTTTGTGAGAAGCTCTCATTCCAAGCAATGGCAACCTATCAAGATCTCCATCATTATAAGCCAATTGAACCGACATAGATGATTTGCTATTAATTGATTTAGCATCTAAATAATAAAACTCCTTATTATACAACAATGATTGTTTGATTTCAAATCTATCCTCATACACTATAGCATAGGGGTTTACAATTAACCATAAAGCTTGTAACGTTATAATCAAGCCAGGTATAGCTGTTGCTGAGCCCCATGGATTAACATCTAAAAGCATCTTAATGCTAAACCAATCTATCAATAATCCTGAGATGGTAACTGTAACTACTAGTAAAATACTACGTTCGAAATATTCTTTTGGTTCTTCTTCTTTGTTTTTCACTGCGTAAAGTTAAAAATTTAAATACTTTAACTTTTATTTATTAAATATTTTTTTTATACTTGTGAATGACAATTACAAACTAATGTAACGTTTTGTAATTTATTACGTTAAATAAAAAAAAACAATCACTATGCTCACTACACTAAAATATACACTCCATAGGACGTTATTCGTGTCGCTTTTGACTACAGGTAGCTTGTTTGCGCAAAACACGCTTACCATTACCGACAATCCCGTGGCGGCTATGCTTGATAGTTTGGCTAATCAAAAAGTGCTTGAGAAAGCTTTAGCAAAGCCTGTTTATCCAAAGGTAAACAAGTACAAATATGCTATGGATAGCGTTCCTCGCTTCGAAGATTTCGTATACGAGAGCCGTTTAGCAAAACTAGATGCAACATCTCCTTTTGATTTGGTTTATAATCCACATGTTAAAGGATTTATTGAACTTTATGCAGTGCGTAAACGCGAATTAGTAAGTCGTGTGATGGGTTTATCTCAATTATACTATCCCATGTTTGAAGAAGTATTTGATAAACACAATATTCCTTTAGAATTAAAGCACTTAGCAGTTATTGAATCTGCATTAAATCCCTGTGCCCGCTCAAGATGTGGAGCTACAGGTTTATGGCAGTTTATGTACCCAACTGGTAAAATGTATGGTTTAAATGTGAATTCTTATGTTGATGAGCGTTCGGATGTTTACAAGGCAACAGAAGCAGCTGCGGAGTATTTAAAGGGTTTATACAGCATGTTTGGAGATTGGCAAATGGTTTTAGCGGCTTATAATGCTGGACCAGGTACAATTAGCAAGGCTATTCGTAGAAGTGGCGGTAAAAAAACATATTGGGAAATTCGCCCATATTTACCTTTAGAAACTCAATCTTACGTTCCTGCCTTTATTGCAGCTAATTACGTAATGAATTATCCAACTGAACATAATATTTACGCAGCTACGCCTCGTAAAACTTATTTTGAAGTAGATACTGCTGTAGTTAAAGAATCTATGACTTTTAATCAAATTTCTGCTGCTTTAGATATTTCAGTTGAAGAAATTGCTTATTTCAATCCTCAATACCGTAAAAGTGAAATTCCTGCTGGCGGAAACAGTCTTACTCTTCCAAAAGTAAAGATTGGCACATTCTTATCAAACGAAACAGAGATTTATGCTGCTATTAAATCTCAAAAATTAGAATCTTCAGAAAACTCTGTAGCGGTTAAGGAGGTTCAAAAAACTCATACTGTAAGAAATGGTGAGAAATTAAGCACTATTGCTCGTAAGTATGGAGTTACAGTAGCTGATTTAAAATCATGGAATTACATTGGTAAAAAAGGAATTAAATCTGGTAAAAAACTAATTGTTTATGTAAAACAAGAGGTGGCAAACCCTAACGTTGCAAAAACAGACACTCCTAAAGAACCACAAACAAATATTGCTGTTAAAACAAACCCTGATTCAACAACAAAATTAGCAGATAACAAATCTAATGCTGTTAAAATTCACAAAGTAAAAAAAGGAGAAACTCTATATGGTATTTCTAAGAAATATAATATTGGCATCGAAAAATTAATTGAAATAAATGGATTTAAGAAAAATCCACAACTTCTATTAGGTCAAAAAATTAAATTAGTTTCTTAAAATATAACAAAAAAACCTCTGATTACTAGAGGTTTTTTTTTGATGAGCCTATTACAACTATTTTCTATAACATTGGGTAAAACGCACCTTCAACGTGCTCTAATGTTAATTCATCAGGATTTTGTATGATAGAAATCACATCAAAACGAGTTTCCCAAAAAATGTTATTTTCTTTAATATAAAAATCAGCTGCTTTTATCACTTTTTTTTGCTTAGATTTAGTGACAAAATCCTCTGGCTTTCCATAAAAATCATTCGCTCTTAATTTCACCTCAACAATCACCAAAATGCTATTAATACAAGCGATGATATCTATTTCTAAATGCTGGTGTCTCCAGTTTTTTTCAAGTATCTCATACCCTTGTTTAAGCAGATGAGCAACAGCAATTTCTTCCCCTTCAATTCCTTTTTGTGTATTATTTAGCATAATTTTTATTTATATCCAAATTTATATTATTTTAGTATAAAAATTTAAAACTTAAATTAAATGAATAAAATTAAATTATTAGTAGCAAGTCTTTCATTGTCAGTAATAGCAATTGCTCAATCTTACGAAGGAAGTATCGAATTTAAAATGGAAACATCTAAAGATACAACCACTAACATTTATTATGTAAAAGGAAATGATGTTAAATTAGACCAAATTGGCCGTAAGTCTGGAAAGGTTGAAGGAAGTTTTGTTTTTGATTTAAATTCAAATGAGATTAAATATGTAAATCCAGTTCGTAAAGTTTGGGGAGAACATAAAAGCGAAACAACGCCTATAATTCAAGGTTCTTGTGTTTCTTCTAAAGGCAACAACACAAAAATGGTACAAGGACAAAAATGTACTGAATACATTGTAAAAAATACAGAAGAAAATACTGTAATTACTTATTGGATTGTTTCTGGTAAATACGACTTCTTTTCTCCATTAGTAAAAGCTTGGAATAGAAAAGACAAACAAAGTATTTATTTTAACCAAATTAAAGATTTACCTAAAGGATCTATGCCTTTATTATCTGAAGAGAAAACGATTTCTGATAGT
>JBEIPP010000250.1:0-3485 GCA_040376995.1 Flavobacteriales bacterium | reverse complement strand
GAGGTGTACTTTTTTACTTTTTATACAAATTCACTAGGACAAAAATTGTTAATTACTTCCAAAAATGTTAATCAATTTTCGATGAATGGAAAACCAAAATGCAATCTATATATTACATTTGGCGCTCTATTTATAACTTAAAAACATTAAAAATGAGCAAAGAAGTATATATCGTATCGGCTGTTAGAACCCCATTAGGTTCTTTTGGTGGAACATTAGCAGGTGTATCTGCAACAAAATTAGGTGCTGTAGCAATAAAAGGTGCTTTAGATAAAATTAAATTAGACCCAGCATTGGTAAATGAAGTGTTTATGGGTTCAGTTTTACAAGCTAATTTAGGCCAAGCTCCAGCTCGTCAGGCAGCAAAGTTTGCTGGCTTACCTGATAATGTAAACTGTACAACTGTAAATAAAGTATGTGCTAGTGGAATGAAATCAATTTCGTTAGCAGCACAAGCTATTATGTTAGGTGATGCTGATATAGTTGTTGCAGGTGGTATGGAAAACATGAGTCAAGTGCCTTTTTATTTAGAAAACAACCGTTGGGGTGCTAAATATGGTAATGGAGTAGTAGTAGATGGTTTAGCTAAAGATGGTTTAACTGATGTTTACGGAAACGTACCAATGGGTAACTGTGCTGATTTATGCGCGAAAGAGCATAATTTCTCTCGTGAAGATCAAGATGCATTTGCTATCGAATCATACAAGCGTTCGGCAGCAGCTTGGGCAGCAGGTAAATTTAAAGAAGAAATCGTACCAGTAGAAATCGTGACTAAAAAAGGAACGGTTTTATTTGCTGAAGATGAAGAATATAAAAATGTAAACTTTGATAAAATCCCAGGATTAAAAGCGGTGTTTACTAAAGATGGTACTGTAACGGCTGCTAATGCATCTACTATGAATGATGGTGCAGCTGCATTAGTATTAATGAGCAAAGAAAAAGCAGAAGCTTTAGGATTAAAACCATTAGCAAAAATTAAAGGTTATGCAGATGCTGAACAAGCACCAGAGTGGTTTACAACAACTCCTTCTATTGCATTACCAAAAGCTGCTGAAAAAGCAGGATTAAAAGTAAGCGATATCAATTATTTTGAATTGAACGAAGCGTTTTCTGTAGTTGGTTTAGCTAACATTAAATTAATGAATTTAGATGCAAGCAAAGTAAACGTAAACGGAGGAGCGGTTTCTTTAGGTCACCCATTAGGTTGCTCAGGAGCTCGTGTAATTGTTACTTTAATTAATGTATTAAAACAAAACAAAGCTAAGTTTGGTGGTGCTGCTATCTGTAACGGTGGCGGTGGTGCTAGTGCTTTAGTTATTGAAAATATGTAATTTTAAATGTTCTCGACTTCGCTCGAACTGATATTTAAAACATATAAGAAGTTAAAATCCCCTCAACAAATGCTGTTGGGGGGATTTTTTATGTTTTATTTTTATAAATTATATCGCTGGAAGTAATTTAGCTTTACATTCTCCAAAACCAATTCTTACTGTATCATTTTGGCAATACCCTCTCAATATAACCGTATCATTATCATTGATGAATTTACGTTCGCTACCATCATTTAATTTTAATGGCTTTGTTCCTTTCCAACTCAATTCCATCATACTTCCGTATTCGTGAGGTTCAGGCCCGCTAATCGTTCCGCTACCCATCATATCGCCAACATTCACATTACATCCATTTACTGTATGATGAGCCAATTGCTGTTCCATTGTCCAATACATGTATTTGTAATTTGAGTTACAAATAACCGTTTCGGTGCTGTTTTCGGGTTGAATAGCAACCTCTAGTTTAATATCTACATTTTTATCTCCAGTATATTCTAAATATGGAAATACTTTTGGATCTTGAATATATCCTTTCGTTCTATATGGTTCTAATGCATCTAAAGTAACAATCCAAGGAGAAATAGTACTAGCAAAGTTCTTTGATAAAAATGGTCCTAATGGAACATATTCCCAAGTTTGAATATCACGTGCACTCCAATCATTAAACAATACCATCCCAAAAATATAGTCATCGGCTTGTTCGGTACTTATGCTCGATCCTAATTTACTTGATTTACCAATGATATAAGCTGTTTCTAACTCAAAGTCTAATAATTTACAAGGTCCAAAATTTGGGACTTCAGCGTCAGCTGGTTTCATTTGTCCTTTCGGTCGGTGTAAAGGAGTGCCACTAACGGTAATACTACTTGCACGACCATGGTATCCAACAGGAATGTATTTCCAGTTAGGCATTAAGGCATTTTTTGGGTCACGAATCATCGTTCCAATATTAGTGGCATGATCAATACTACTGTAAAAATCAGTGTAATCACCAACCTTTACAGGTAGTAGCATTTGAACCGCAGATTGCTGTTTAAAAATATGGTTAAACACTTCTTTGTTGTCTTGAAGTTCCTTATTATTATTTTCTAATAAATCCGACAAACGATTTCTTACAGCTCGCGTTGTATCTTTTCCTAATTCCATAAAATCATTTAAAAAAGCATTGTTAAACACTTCTTTATTGATATTTAAGTTTTTGAAAAAGCCTCGTTCTGTTAATTCAAATAAGTCAATAATGTAAGTTCCGATGGCAGAACATACATGGTGTTTGGTATTTGCATCCGAATAAATTCCAAACGGTAAGTTTTGAATTGGGAAATCAGAGTTTGAATCTACATTTATCCAAGAGGTAAGAGCTGGATTATTGGCTTTTATGATCATAATATGTTAGTTAAAAAAAGAGAAATGAATATATTTTAAATTAATTAGTTTTTACTTTTAGCGAAATATAAGCCTCGCAAAATTATATATTTATAGCATGCAATTTAAGAAACTTATTTTTCTTTTTTTAATTCAATTTTCCTCCATTTTAGTTGGTCAAAATGCAAATGATTTTGCTTTTGTGTTAACTGAAAGGTCTGTAAATAAGATATTTGCAGCAGTTGGCGAAATTAATGGAAAAAGTGCCTATGAGGTTTTAGGAATTATAAAAGGATATTATAACTGGAAAGTATTAAATCCTAAAATCAATTTTAAACCAGATAGTAGCGATTTTACTTGTGATGCTAAAGTGGAGGTAGGGCCATTTAGCTATAAATCTCAAGTGCTTGGTCGAGTAAAAATCACTTATGACAATAAATCCAATTTAATTTCAATTAAAATAACAAGTGCCGTATTTGAATTGTATACCATGGTTTTAGGTAAAAAAATACATATAAAAGATATACATTTAGAAGATTATTTTAAAGATCCATTTATATTTGAAGGGCCTAGAAGTTTTGCAACGGATATGGCTTTTACAATGCCAGATAGTACCTTAAAGAGAATATATGTTCAGCCAACACAATGTATTATGAAAGTTTCGAAACAATTAATTAAAATATCTTGCGATATTGAGGCTCAAGATAAACCATTTAAAAAAGAAATAAAAACAATAACTCCTGTTCAAACAACTGGTACAGGTAATAAGGATATTATTAAGAAATAATGAAG
>JBEIPP010000106.1:0-11223 GCA_040376995.1 Flavobacteriales bacterium | reverse complement strand
AAGAAGTTTATTAAAATCCTTTTCTTTTTCATTTATTACTTTAAAAAATGTTATGATTCCCAAAAATCCACCGACAGCACCAATAATCGATATCAAATAATTTAAAAAATATTCATATTAAAGATTAAGATTTTAACACTTGATAATAACATATTCTTTCTTCGAAAGCCTTTGTTACTTCTCTTTCATATGTGTATAATGAACTATATAAAAGAGTACTGTAATATGTTTCTCCAATACTAATATGATGTATATCTAAATTTATTGCACTATATGTTTCCCCACCATAGATATTTATCCAAATATTAAAAAGTCTATTGCGTAGATGTTGTTTCCCATCAAAAAAATCAGCAGTATACGTAAAACAACAGTTAGGATTTTGTCTTTCGAAATCGCAAATTATATTAAAAACTGTTTTACCAATTTTATTATCTTTTTTGGCACCTTTTTTTGTATCAATTGGTGCTAAAATAATATTAAATATTGTTGAACTGATTTCTGGATCTAAAGTCATATCTACTTCTTCCAAAGAAAAAGAAACATGATATAAAACACTTTCATCAGTAATGAAATGATAAACTCTGCTGTTTATCTGATTAAATGGGTAAAACACAAACTATTTAATAAGTCCTTCTTTTACCATTTGATCAGCAGTCTTTCCTTCTTTGATAGCTTTTTTAACTGCCTTTTTTCTAATCAAACTTTTTATGATAGGATCGTCAGACCTAATAGGCTGATTAACAGTTATGCTAATTTTACGAATCATAATAAATTTCAATTCTTAAATACAAATGTACAATAATTTTAATAAAAAAAATTATAACTCTGGTTTTAAGTCTGTTATTTAAATTTTTAACACATTGCCATTTTGTCACTTTCTACCCTATTGGTACAACCTTTGACTATACGGTACTTGGTTTAACTATAATTTAGTCAAAAATACTCGTTCTTTTTTTATCAATGTTTCTTCAAAAAATATTTCCGTAGTCATTGCTACGCAAAGATTTTTTTCATCACCTTGATAAAAAATTACTTCGTATTTTGTAACCTAAATCATACTTAAATCAAGTACAAAGCAGAAAAAATTTATATACTTAACCTAAATATTTTAAAAACATGAGCACTGGAAAAATTAACGTACAAACCGAAAACATTTTCCCAATTATTAAAAAGTTTCTTTATAGCGATAACGAAATCTTTTTACGCGAATTAGTAAGTAACGCTACCGATGCGACTCAAAAGCTTAAAGCCTTAACATCTATGGGTGAAGCCAAAGGCGAATTAGGTGATTTAAAAATTGAAGTCAAAGTTGACAAAGCTGCTAAAACCATTACCATTAAAGATAAAGGTATTGGTATGACAGCCGAAGAAATTGAAAAATACATTACGCAAATTGCCTTTAGTGGGGCTGAAGAATTTGTGACTAAATACAAAGATAAAGTAGATAAAAACGTCGTAATTGGTCACTTTGGTTTAGGTTTTTACTCTGCTTTTATGGTAGCACAAAAAGTAGAAATTTTCTCATTATCTCACAAAGAAGGAAGTAAAGCGGTTCGTTGGGAATGTGATGGAAGTCCTGAATACACTATTGAAGAAAATACTACCAAAACTGACAGAGGAACTGAAATTGTTTTACACGTTGCCGAGGATAGTTTAGAGTTTTTAGAAAATAGTAAAATTGAAGGTTTACTAAAAAAATATTGCAAGTTTTTACCAGTAGAAATTGTTTTTGGAACAAAATCAGAATGGGTGCCAACAGGCGAAAAAGACGAAAAGGGTCACGAAAAAGAAAATGAAATTCAAGTAGAAAATATTATTAATAACCCTGTACCGGCTTGGATTAAAAAACCAGTTGATTTAAAAGATGAAGATTATAAGGCGTTCTACCGAGAATTGTATCCAATGCAATTTGAAGAGCCTTTGTTTCACATTCATTTAAATGTAGATTATCCATTTAACTTAACAGGTATTTTATACTTCCCTAAATTATCTAATAAGTTCGAAGCGCCTAAAGACCGTATTCAGTTGTACAGTAACCAAGTGTTTGTTACTGATAATGTAGAAAATATTGTTCCTGATTTTTTAACAATGTTACGTGGTGTAATTGACAGTCCGGATATTCCATTAAACGTAAGTCGTAGTTACTTGCAAGCTGATGGAAACGTGAAGAAAATTTCTGCTCATATCACTAAAAAAGTAGCAGATAAATTAGAAGAAATTTTCAAAAAAGAACGTCCTGATTTTGAAGCGAAATGGGATGATGTAAAAATATTTGTTCAATACGGAATGATTAGCGACGAGAAGTTTTACGAAAAAGCATCAAAATTTGCTTTAGTAAAAAACACCGAAGCAAAAGCATTTACATTAGAAGAATACGATGCGCACGTAAAAACAAACCAAACAGATAAAGATGGTAAAGTTATTTTCTTATACGCAACTAACACAGATGAACAACATACATATATAGATGCAGCAAAATCGAGAGGTTATGATGTATTGTTAATGGATTCTCCATTAGATTCGCATTTAATAAATCATTTAGAAAGTAAATTAACAAACACTCAATTTGTGCGCGTTGATGCTGATACCGTTGAAAAATTAATTAAGAAAGATGATGGACAAGTAAGCAAATTAAGTGAAGAAGAACAAAACACCTTAAAGCCAATTGTAGAAGGTGTTGTTGCTAAAGAAAAATACACGGTGACTTTTGAAAGTTTAAGTGAAACCGACTCTCCGATGTTAATTACTCGCCCTGAGTTTATGCGTCGTATGAAAGACATGCAAGCCATGGGTGGCGGAGGCGGCATGAACTTTTATGGTTCGATGCCTGACATGTATAATTTAGTAGTAAATGCAAACCATCCATTAATAAGTAAAATTTTGGTTGAAAAAGATGCCACAAAACAAAGTCAATTAGCAAAACAAGCTGCTGATTTAGCTTTATTATCGCAAGGCTTATTAAAAGGCGAAGAATTGACTAAGTTTGTGAAACGTAGTGTAGAAATGATTAATTAAAATTTTTAATGGAACGCTGACGACGCAGATAATCAGCGTTCTATTTTAAACTTACACATTTAAAAAAATAATTGATCAAATTTAAATATCACTTATTCAATGTTTTGTTTTAATACGATTTTTAAGCTAACTTAGCACTGAAACAAATTGTGCATGCTACTGATATGATAAAAAAAATTCTTATAGTAATCGGTACCCGTCCTAATTTCATTAAAGTTACCCAATTCAAAAAAATTGCACAACAATTTATTAATCTTGAGGTAAAATTAGTTCATACAGGACAGCACTTTGATAAAAAAATGGCTGATGTGTTTTTTAAACAATTTCATTTAGAGCCTGATTTCTTTTTAAACATATTGCCTGCCAGTCCAAATTCACAAATGGCGGAAATTATGGTTAAATTAGAAAGTTTAATAAAAACAACTTACCAGCCTGATGTAATTATGGTTGTTGGAGATGTAAATTCTACTCTTGCAGCAGCAATCACAGCCAACAAATTAGGGATAAAATTAGCTCATTTGGAAAGCGGGTTAAGAAGTTTTGATAAAACTATGCCCGAAGAATTTAATCGCATTCTAACTGATAAATTAAGTCAATTTTACTTTGTAACAGAACCAAGTGGACTTAAACATTTATTAGAAGAAGGCGTTTCAAATGAGTTGATTCATTTTGTTGGCAATACGATGATTGATACTTTGGTTGCGTTTCAAACTGAAATAGAAAATTCACCTATTATTAGTGATTTAGATCTTTTAAATAAACCTTTTGTGTTAATGACCATGCATCGTCCTGCAACCGTTGACACAAAAGACGGGTTAGAAAAATTAATAGATTTAATCCAAGAAATTACTCAACAATATAGCATTGTATTCCCAATTCATCCAAGAACATTGCATAAATTAGAAGAATTTGGATTTAAGAAACTCATTTCTGAAAACAAAAATTTAAAACTCACTGAACCTTTAGATTATTTTGCTTTTCAAAAATTGATTAAATACAGCCGATTTATTTTAACAGATAGTGGCGGTATACAAGAGGAATCAACATTTGTAAAAGTGCCTTGTTTAACACTAAGACCAAATACAGAAAGACCTGTTACAGTTACAGAAGGTACAAATACACTAGTTCCATTTGATATTTCTGTTATTAAAACGCTCATTAATGAAATTGAACACAACTCCTACAAAACAGGGTCAATACCAGAACTTTGGGATGGAAAATCAACCCAACGCATTTTAAATATTATTTCAAGTAATTTATAACTAACCCTATGGAAAATCAAAACCCTGAAAACCAATTAAACATCGAACTTTCTGAAGAGATTGCAGAAGGTATATATTCAAACCTTGCTATTATTACGCATTCTCCTACGGAGTTTGTGGTTGATTTTATTAAAGTAATGCCTGGTATACCTAAAGCAAAAGTAAAATCGCGAATTGTATTAACACCTCAACACGCTAAGCGTTTAATGAAAGCCTTAGCGGATAATGTGACTCGTTTTGAACAAATGCACGGTAAAATTAAAGATAGCGAAATGAACGCTTTGCCCCTAAATTTTGGTGGACCAACTGCCCAAGCTTAATCTATAAAATTTTTAGAAAAAAGCCTTGAAATGTTAAATATTTCAGGGCTTTTTCACTTTTATTGACATTTGGCATATTTATTGAATATTTTTTTTATAATTCAAGTTAAATAAATTAACTTTGTTTAAAACCTCTCAATTATGAAAAAAATATTAACACTTTTATTCTTTGCCACATTAGGCTTAAATAATATAAACGCAGCAACTTTTTCAAGTCTCTCTGCTGGCACATGGAGTGTTCCAGCAACCTGGTCTGTTACTGGTGCTGATGCTGACGGTATACCTGATGCAGATGACGATGTTACTATTAATAGTGGGCACACGATTATTTTAACATCGACCGCTTTCCTTAAAACTTTGCTTATTCAATCTGGAGCAACCTTAAATGCAAATAACCAAAGAATAGGATCGAGAGGAAATTTTACTAATTTGGGTAGCATCACTGGCATTATGTACTATTATGTTCAGGCATCTGGAACTTTCAGAAGTTCGACTACTATAACAAACGTTGGTGATTGGTATGTGCAAGCTGGGACTTTGACAATTGATCCAAC
Organism: Flavobacteriales bacterium; assembly: GCA_040376995.1. GTDB lineage: Bacteria > Bacteroidota > Bacteroidia > B-17B0 > Aurantibacillaceae > UBA4416. The sequence goes on along the minus strand of JBEIPP010000106.1, from coordinate 6,072 downwards.
AACAGTTTTAAATAAAGGGAATAATATTAATGTATTTTCTGGTGCAAGCGTTATAAATAATGGAACAGTTACCCTTCTTGGAAGTTCACTTAATTTATCTGGGGTAGGTGTTCAGTGGACAAACACATCAAATTCATCATTGGAGGTTCAAAGAAATATTGTTGGAACTGGGGATATTCTTGCCACTGCTGTGCCAAATACAGTAACTTACAATTCAAATGTTACGAGTATTAAAATGACTAATTATTATAATTTATCAATTATAAACGGATTAACAAGAACATTAACTTCATCAATGGTAATTGCCAATAATTTGTTTTTAACTGGCACTTTAAATAGACTAGATTTAAGTGGAAATAACTTAACAATAGGTGGTAGTTTTACAAATAATACATTTGCTTCACTTTTAAATCAAGGAACTATAACATTCAATGGGGCAACAACCCAAACCATTTCAGGAACCACCAACCCTGAAACAATTACTAATATGGTTGTAAATTCTACTGGCACAGTTCTTTTAGGTAAATCTATTAATACTCAAAATTTAACTATTACCACTGGCACATTAGATGTCTCAGCAACAAGCTTTTCAGTAAATGTTACAGGAAATCTGGTAAATAATAGCTCTATCAATACAAGAAGTGGTTTGTTTACATTTAATGGCACTAATGCACAAACAATTAGTGGTAGTAGTAATACTCAATTTTATGCCATAAGAATTGCTAATTTGGCTGGTGTAACAGCAAATAGTGCTCAATCCATTACTGATGCTTTAACATTAGCTTCAGGAAATTTTAATGCTGCTAGTAACGTTACTTTAGTAAGTGACGCTTCAAAAACAGCTCGTATTGCTCCTATTGTATCTGGTTCCGTTTCTGGTAATTTTATTATTCAAAAACATATCAGTGCTCGTGTAGCCAATTATCATGACTTAAGTAGCCCTGTAACAAGCACAACCATTATGGATTGGGATAACGAACTCTACATGAGTGGCATTGGAGCTGACGATGGCACTCCTGGACCAGCTGGAGTTGATGGTAGTGCTGGTGGAGATAGTTCTGTTTGGTCTTATAATGAACCAACCGCCTCATTCTTAGCCGTTACAGGCTCGAGTTATCCAGTTGTTTCTGGAAAAGCTTATGAAATTTTTATTGCAGATGACTTAACATCATGGGCTGCCAGAACAATAGACACTAGAGGAGTGCCAACAATTGGCAATAAGAGTTTCGCCTTAAGCTATTCTGCAGGAGCAGGAGCATATGCAGGAGTAAATTTAGTTGGAAATCCATATGCATCAGCTGTTAACTATGCTTCTTGTACTAAAACAAATATAACAGGTAATGTTTTAATATTAGATAACACTGGAAATTACACGGATTATGGCTCCAGCCCAGTTATTCCCCCTCATCAAGGATTTTGGGTAACTGCATCAGGTGCAGGCGCTTCCTTAGGTTTTACGGAAGCCTCAAAATCGACTGTAACAGCTACTAGTTTTTTTCGTACTAAACCTAATTATGGCATTAAGTTAGTATTCTCTTCTCCAATGTTATCCTACTACCATGAAAATACGATCAATTTTGCATCTAATGCCACTTTAAATTATGATAATTCTATGGATGCGTTGTTTATAAAGAGTCCCAATAAAAATGCGCCCGCTATTTTTATGTTAACTAGCAATGAGGCAAAATTAATTACTAATACGATTAACGCTGAAGAATCAGAAGTTAGCATCCCATTAGGAATTATTACTCCTAAAGAAGGTGTTTACAATATTGAGTCTTCGATTTTAAATATGAATAATTACAACTATGCGTGGATTGAAAACACTAAAACTGGCGAAAAATATGATTTAAATTCTACCGTTTCTATTAAGGGAGATGAAAATAAAACTAATCTAGATTACGTTTTACGTTTAAGTAAAAAATCAATTAATACGACTATTAACCAATCTGTTTTTAATGATGATATGATTATTTTTGCAACAGAAAATACGATTAATTTAAAAGCAAATACTTCAAATCATAACATTACACGAGTTAGCATTTATGACATCACTGGTAAATTATTAGTAGAGCAATCTAACATCACTATTGAAGCCGGACAAACTTCTAAAATTGATGTATCAAACTTAGCTACTGGAGTTTATATGGTAAATGTAACTGATGTATTAGGAAGCGTAAAAACTCAAAAGATAATACGATAATAATTAACAACTCATTACTTAACTACAAAAAAAGCATCTGACGGATGCTTTTTTTTGTATAATTAATTACAAGAAAACGGTTAAATCATAAACACATCTCTATATAAAAAAGGACTATTTGGACTTTACTCATGCTTCAATTATGAGTTTAGTAATTTCTGTTCCTCTACATAATTTTTATAGGAAGCAGCATTATAATAGTATAAGATGACGAAAAAAGGAAAACCATTTAAAAAATAATGTCCTTGCCTGAATAGATTTAACAATATCATGATTAGGATAGCGTTACTTACAAGCCAATGATAGGACAAATAATTACTGTTTCGTTTCACATAACATTTAATCATAATAATCAAAAAAACACTAAGACCAAATAAACCTGTTTCAGACATCAATCGCAAAAACATAGAACTAGCATCTTGCCCATTATAATCAAAACCCTTAACCATAAAGTTTTTTGCCAATGAATACTTATCAAAAGCAGAAACATGTGAACCCAAACCGCCGCCAAATAAAGGATTATTAGTGAAATTTTTCAAAGCCACGGTATAATTATTATATAAAATGTAAGAAGATCCATGCGTTGTTCCTAATACAAATTCTTCTCCTGAAAATAAACTAATTGTTCCATCATACCTTGTTTTAAACTCATTAACATTATTGTACAAAAAATTAAAAGCAATTATAACAACTGGCACTAATATTACTATATAGCGTATCAAACCAAAACTAATCCCTAAAAATATTAGAGTTAAAAAAACACCCACTTGTCCTAAGCCTGAAAAAGACAATAAATAAACCAAGACAATCACTAAACTTTGAAAATTCGTCAAATGAAATTTTTCCTTACTAAATAAATTATAAATACACACAAAAAAAGCAGAAGATATAGTGGACGCTAAATAAGTTGGTTCAGAAAAAACTGAATTTAGTCTTATACCAAAATTACCTCCATAAATCACCCTCCACTTGTTCAAAATATAAAACAAATTATAACCTGGTTCAAAACCAATTTGGTAAGAAATAAACTGAACCAACCCAATTAAACAAACCACATATGCTCCTTTTAAATACCACTTAAACAATAACTTAATGTTAAATTTAAAATCTATAACTATATAATAATAAAATAAATAGGCTAGAAACAAGCCAATATAAACTTTTAAGAACTGACCTAATGTATTATTTCCAGCAAAAATATTAAATAAGCCAACGACGAGTAAAATAAAAAAATAAAAAATAAATTCTTATTAAAGCCATAATTCCTAATTAATCCAGGTAACAAAATTATATAAACTATGTAACCGATATAAAACTCAAAAGGTGATTTAAATAAAACAATAGAATTTATAAAAATTGTAATGTATATACCAATAATAATCCATACACTTAATCTGTTATTAGAGGTAAAAAGTATACTCATTTAGAAAAAATTTAAATAATTAAGGAAGAAATTTATCATTTACTGGAATTTATAGTAGTGTACTTAGTCTTTATTTTAATAAATTTTATTTCAAAAAGAAAAAAAGAAATAGAGGAAATAATAATCGTGAATAAAAAAACAACAAAATATATCAAAATGTTTTCCGTAACGATGCCTACCTGAATATCAATTTTTTCATAGAAAAATAACACCATTGGAATTATCATAAAATGATACATATAAATTCCGTAAGAAATATTCCCAAGATAGTTAAATATAGAATTATCAAGAAAACTGATTAACCAAAATTTCCCAGAAGAAATATTCATTATAATAATTAAAAATAAAACAGAATAAATAATATGAATACCATCCTGAAGTTTTTGCGGGGTAAAATAAACAAGAAGAAAAACAAACAAAAATGATAGCATAAAAACGAGTTTATGTGTGATGAATTTTAGAATTTTTAAATTGTTATGAAACAAAAAATAAGCGCCGATTCCACCTATTGCCATAGACTCTAATTTTGTCATGGCTAAAAATCGTTTGATAGGAATATACCAATCCTTTGTTTTTAAAGAAACTGGTAGGTAGAGATACAATACTTTAACAACAATTATAACGACTATAAAAACAAATAGCGTCTTCAAAATATTATCTGACCTCTTTATTAACCAAGGCCAAAAAATATAAAATTGCTCTTCAACCCCAATTGACCATGATTGACCAATATGAGGGACTGCCGCGTAAAAAGAAAAAGCTAAATTAGGAAGAATAAATAAATACAACAAAAGGTTAGGGTAAAAATGCTGTTGAAATGATATTTCCAAATTACTTATATGGATTTCTTTAAAAAAAGGCAAAACAAAGAACCCTAAAATCAAAATAAAAAAATACAATGGCCAAATACGAAGTATGCGACGGATATAAAAATCTTTTATTTTAATTTCATTAAGTAGAGTTTTTTCTTTTAATAAAAGATAGGTTATTAAAAATCCACTTAAGACAAAGAAAAAATAAACACCTAAGCCCCCTAAATTATAGAGCAAAGGGTTGAGCCAAAAACTTTTTAAACCAAATAAGCCTTTGAGTAATTCAATATGAGTAATAATAACTGCAGATGCAGCAATAAATCGAAGTGCATTTAAACCAGGGAAATATACTTTTTCTGTTTTTTTCAATTTCTAATTCTGAATCAAATCTTTACGAATACCTATTGTTAAGTCCAATAATCTAAAGCAAGAAAAATTATGTTTTTCTAGTATAGAAATTACTTTACTAGTAGCAATGAATTCTTCGTGAACCTCAATACAAACTACTTTTATCAAACCAATGTACTCCTTTAAATTATCTTTATTTTCTAACAATATTTTTTCACTGCCCTCAATATCTATCTTTAATAAATCAATTTCTTTTAAATTATACTTATTTAATAAATAGTTCACCGAAACACCTTTTAAATTTGTTTCATAATCAACGGCCTCCACTCTTAAAGACCATTTTGCACCATCTCTAAAGTCTTTAACAATAGATAAAAAACTATTAGAATCCCACAATCCTACTTTTTCTATATAAACATCTGTAAAATTACTCATCTTAATGTGTTTGTCAATCATTAAACAATTATCATCATCAGGCTCAACGCAAATTACCGTTGAGCTAGGGTAAAAATTTTTAAAAAATACTGTAGACAGACCAATATTAGCTCCTGCATCAATCATTGAATTGACGTTTATGTTATGCTTAGTTAATAAATCAACCACTCCTTGATATTCTTCTTCAATAATTAATTGCTGAAATACCATAACATCGCTACTTCTCTTTCTTAAAGCATAATTTACATCGCGAGTATTTTTTGATTTTATACTAAAAAGTATAAAATTATCTTCATTTTTCAAATTACCTCCATGATTTATAACGTATTGTTTAAGAATTCTAATATTTTTAATATTAGAAACTGAAATTTTAACAAAATGGTAAAATCTAATTAAAGATTGAAAACCAAAATTTTTGAGTATGTTCTTAAGTATTTTTTTCATGTAAATTATTTATCGAATTTCGAGTTGTAGAAATTAACAAACTTCTCTTTCTCTACAGAAATATCATTATAAATTGGTGGATTTCGGGAAGGATTAGCCTGTTTACCAAATAAATAAAAATAATTTACTTTGGCATGAGCAGCAAAGGACACATTAAACCAATCCGGATAATTAAAGGGGAATAATTCGAGTAATTTTATATTTGGCTGGCAATACAAAACATTAGTAAGAGCCGACCCATGCGGAGCCACAATTTCAGAGGCATTATAAAACAAAATAGCTTGTTCCTTTAAACTCAAACCATCCATTTCACATACAACAAAACCCTTATCTTTTAAAAAATTAATAATCCACTCTTCTTCAATTACTTTTCTGTATTTTACTTCACCTCTGCTTATATAAATTTT
>JBEIPP010000263.1:0-2776 GCA_040376995.1 Flavobacteriales bacterium | reverse complement strand
TTATATTATTTCAGGAATAGGATACCTTTTAAACAGTTTCACCATGCTGCTTTCAAAGGGATTTGCAAATCCTATATTTTCGTATGTGGCTATCCCAATTTTTATTGGAGAATTATCATTTTGCTTGTGGTTATTGATAAAGGGGATTAATGACTCAGAAGTATTTAACCCTAATGACTGAGAAAACTGTATCTGAAAATGAGTATAAAAAAATGGTTTAATAACTTTCCACCTTTAAAAAATTTGGCCATTTCATTTATTTTGAATTGGTTTTTTTGGATCATCATGCGGTTGCTTGCTGATCAATTCATTTTTGATGAGGCGCATTCATGGAAGTATAATATTCTCCATGCAACTTGGATGTCATTGTTTATGATCATTCCTTTCAATTGGAACGAAATCCAAAAAATCTTTAAACCTCGGAATCAAAAACAGCAAAATTCCTAAGCTTTAATCCCCCGATTTAGATGACTCTTCAAATATCTATTTGGGTAGCCATGACATTAAAAGAAAATTTACTATATTCAACAAACCCATTTTTTGAACACTTAATGGTTTGATTGTAATCGCTTATAGGTCTGTGATAGCAATGTCTGGGACTCAGGAGTCTTTGCACAGGTTTAGCACCCCAATCATCTCGACTGTTTATTAAATTTAGCAAATGAAAAACTTAGGGATTCTACTTCTTACAATTTTAATGACAAAAGGGACATATGCTCAACTAATCAAATTGGTAGAAGGCAATCTTGTAGCAAACAAGGTATATATATCAAATGTGAAGTTTCAGGGTAAATCTGTTGTTCAAGTAGTTAAGGATTCAACTATAAAAGAAGCTGACGAACCAACATTTGTACGAGTAAAAAACATTGACTTTAAAGATGGTATAATTGAAGTAAATGTGTTGAGTAGGTTATTGCCAACTGCCGCACCTACAGACCGTGGATTTATTGGACTAGCGTTTAGAATTAATGACAATAATTCCAAATTTGAATGCATTTACATAAGACCAACAAATGGCAGAGCAGACAACCAATTGCGACGTAATCACTCAATTCAATACTTTTCATTTCCAGACTATAAATTTCAAAGGTTAAGGAAAGAAAGTCCTGAAATGTATGAGTCGTATGCAGATATGGGATTAAATGAATGGACAAAAATGAAAATTATTGTTAAGGGTAATCAAGCCAAACTATACCTGAACAACAACAAACAGCCTTCTCTTATTGTCAATGACCTCAAGCTTGGTGCAGACGCTTCGGGGGCAATTGGCTTTTTTGTAGATGTTGGCACAGAGGGTTATTTCAGTGACTTAAAAGTTACTAAACATCAACAAATGAAATATTTAGACAAATGACAACACGCAAAAGTATAATTCTATTTTTTTCTTTGTTATTGTTTAGTATAGCTTTTACTTCATGTAACGGACAGACTTCAACAAACCAGACTACAAACATTTCAACTAATAAAAAGGAACAACTCCCAAGGATTGTTCGGACTTTAGGAACACAGTCCGAGAATGTAGTTGGTCAGCTTTTAGACAAAAACGGCAACTTGTGGTTTAGCATTCGCGGAGAAGGTGCTTATCGTTATAACGGAAAATCATTTATCAATTTTACTACCAAAGACGGTTTGTGCAGCAACAATGTAGGTTCAATTATTCAAGACAAAGCAGGAAATATTTTGTTTGGAACCACTAGAGGGATATGTAAGTATAATGGGAACACTTTTTTAAATATTCCTATGACAGACACAATGAGTATTACGAGCCTTTTAGAAGACCGAGCGGGTAATATTTGGTTTGGGGTGATGAATAATGGTATTTACAGGTATGATGGAAAAACTGTTACTAATTTTCTTTATAAGTACGAACACCCTTTCTTCGGTGATAAGTACGAGAAATATATTAGTGATATTATACAAGATAGAAAAGGGAATTTATGGTTTAGTTCCTGGAATGGTGGTGGCGTATGGAAATATGACGGAAAAAGTTTTAAGCATTTTCTTCCGTCTTTAGACTATTACAAAACAGACCAAGATAATAGACGAAATGGCAACCCTGAAAATGCTTTAAATTTTATCCCGAAAAAAAATTCTTTTATTCAAACGCAAAATTACATTTCTGATGATATGATTTTTTCAATGACAGAAGATCATTTAGGGAATATTTGGTTTGCTACAAGAAACCACGGAGTTTGCCGTTACGATGGAAAAATATTTACAACCATCGGAAGAAATGAGGGTTTTGAAAGCGGAGGGGCTTATGCTATTTTGGAAGATAAAAAAGGTGTTTTTTGGTTCACGACTGAAAAGGATGGAATATGGCGCTATGATGGCAAGACCATTAAAAACTTTAGTGAAAAGGACGGACTAATAAATAATTCGGTAATGAATGTTTTGGAAGACAAAGAAGGTAACTTATGGTTTGGAACAAAGTTTTTTGGTTTAAGTCGTTATGATGGACAAACTTTTACGACTTTTTCTCAATATGACAAATAGATACTTCTCAATGAATAAAAAGACGACAATTTTATTGGGTTTTATTGGACTTAAATTCTTACTGCAATTTTTGGTGCTAAGTAGTGAGTATGACTTGCAAAGAGACGAATATTTGCATCTTGACCAAGCAAATCATTTGACCTGGGGTTATCTTTCTGTTCCGCCATTTACTTCTTGGACGTCTTATATTATTCACTTACTAGGAAATTCAATTTTTTGGATTAAGTTTTTCCCTGCCTTGTATGGTGCATTGACAATGTTTATAGTATGGAAGGCTATA
>JBEIPP010000258.1:0-3061 GCA_040376995.1 Flavobacteriales bacterium | reverse complement strand
TTAATCTGTCCCGCGTTTGATTTTTTCAAAGTCCAAGTTGTCTGCGAAGCCGGTCACTTGTCCCCGTGGGAAATCTTAGTTAGTAAAGTGTCGTCCGTTTTTTTGGAACACAAATTTGTCCGGGCCCTATTGCTACCAACGGTCTGTGTATGCGCTGTGGCTAGTCTATCTTATAAAGTTAAAAATATTTTCAAAGCCATAGCGCATACATGTTGTTGGCAGCTGGCGCTTAGTCGAACCAATCAAATGTTCTTAAATTTTTTAAGATTTCATTTATTATCTTTTTTCTCTCATTTACCCTTGGTAGCCGTTCAGCGGACTTGTTGGAATAAATTAATTCAAAGTCATATTTACCTTTTACCTCAAATGCATTTTGAATTCTTGGGTAGTTTTGAAGAATTGTCTCTCTATTGTCTGAAAGAAATCTAATTATATAGTCAGCATTTAGAATTGTTCCACTTTGACATGTTATTGGCAAATAGTCAATCATCCCATCAATCCATTCTTTTGCAACGTCTTTCGGTATATAATTATGTTGAAAGTAAAAAAGTTCTTCATTAGTCAAATCAATATACTTGGTTATAATTTTGGTTTCTTTTGTCTCCTTATTAAGTTCTCCTAAATCTCTAAAGTCTGAAACACATTTTGTAATTGTTGATTGGAAAAGTTGTTTCCTGTTAATTTTTATTTGTATTGATGCAAATACTAATGCAGATGCCGTTATTGTCGGCAGTCCTAAATTTATTATGTCAATCGTATCCATATTTTTTGAGCGCTTGCTGCCAACGGTTACGTGTATGGTGTCGTTTGGCGATTCGAAGCACGAACCTGTCAAACCGCTACACCGTTTATTAAATGTAACGACCTTAATATTAGTACTATCCGCCAAATGCACTATACACGATGTTATGGGCTGCCTTTGGTCTACATTTAACTCTTTAAATAATTATTGAGTTAATTGAACGTCTTATATGTTTGCCATAACCATCTTGATTGCTGTACCCAAGCCGAATTATAAATTGTATGGGCTTTTTAAGCTCCAAATTATCAGAAATATCATTTTTCATTGGCTCTTCCTCCAAGATTTGGGAAATGGTGTGATTTCTTATACTTAATTCAGTACACTTTAACAGGGCCTTTTGATAAAGTCTTCCAGATTCGTAAATAGAAAAATTTTCACTACTATTTGAAGTTATCACTAAAAAGCCGCTCGTGTGCTTAACTTGTTCTATCGCACTTTTTATTCCCTGATTAATAAATGAGCCGCCAATAGCTGATTTTTTGTTAAAGAAACTATACCAGACAAATTTGGGCAAGCCATTTAATCCAAGCATTTCAGGAAAAAGACCATCACCTAATTTTTCCTTTTGATCTTTGTCGAACCTCAACCAATCACTCAGTTCCAATTGTTTGCTTTTATCATTGCTTTGTTTTGTGAACGCTTGAATTTGTAGTTCTGATATTGATTTACCTTTTGGGGAGTTCGAGGAGAAGAAATGCACATTTTCACTGTCCAAGTCTTGAAGATTGGTGATGTCCTTGTTACTCATTTCTCCAATATTATAGTTCTTTCTGTCAGTAAAACGATTTTCAATCAGAGATAATGTTGCATTGATAGAACTTTGCTTATTACCTTTCATTTCAATACTGAACAATTCTTTGTCTGCTGAAATCGAGCCTAGAAATGGTTCAATTTTCAATTGATTACCCGTGGCCATGGCCGCATAATCAATTGTTTCAATGAAGGCAGATATCGAAAGTAAAAACTCTCTGTTATTTGGATCAACAAATCGTAATCTTCGTTGAAAATCACCGAAAACCTTTATTTTATTTTCATCAATTTTAACCTTCCACGGTTGAGTATTGTGACTACTTGGAGCATGCATGCCATAGGCAAGAATTTGCTGAATAGTTGAATCTGCTTTTTGCATTGGTTTGTTATTTATGGTTTGTGCTTTTAGAATATCCTTTGGCAATACAGCAATAATACCTAATGCTGTCAATGCTTTCATAAATTCCTTTCTGTCCATATAAGTGTTTTTATTTAGATGTACATTCAATTTTCTAACGCATTTTTTTGGTTTATAGTAATAAGTTAAAAATAATCGGTTTTTCAATTAGGTTGCCCATAACGGTCTGTGTATGCGCTGTGGCTAGTTAGTCAGATAAAGTTAGAACAATTTTGGTAGCCATAGCGCATACATGTTGTTGTAGGCCGTTCACTTTTAATTTATTTAAGTATTTATTATAATCTAATTGATATTAAATATTTCAAGAATTTAAAATGCTCAATCTTTACATTCTGATTTAATAATATTTATCATCTCTTCTCGTAAAGCATCAACTCGATTTCTCATTGTCATTAAAATAACAATTAAGGTAAGAAGACCAAACATGATAAAATAAATTGCAATATGTCCTTCAGGAAATGAATCTTCATAAAATAGCCATCCTGAAAACATATAAAAAAATGGGATAAACCAAATAATATAGAACCACCAATAATGTTCAGGAATTCCAATTTTTCCTTTAATGATTGATTTGCTATTATAATTCTCAAGCGTACCAACAAACCTTGGGTAAATTGAGAGATTTGTAATTCTAAAAGATGTTTTAGTCTCTTTAGAAAATGATATTTTTAACTTTGAATTTGAAATCGAGTAAACAAATTTAGTATTACATGGATTGTCAATGTCTAAAATTTGAGAGAAATAGTCGAGTTTTCGACTATCGAGTTTTCTTGAGAAAGACAACTTTAATTGATCAATTGTTTTGAAAGTCTCAAGATTAACTTGAGAATTAGCACCTAAAAATAATTCATTTAACATCTAACAATAAAAAAACATTAAAAATACGTTAGTGAATGGCCTACAACGGTCTGTGTATGCGCTGTGGCTAGTCTATCTTTTAAAGTTAAAAATATTTTCAAAGCCATAGCGCATACATGTTGTGCTTGTTGCACAACTACTTTATAAATATACGCATTCGAATTATATTTGGTCATGCAAGGCAATAAAGGTTTTCAAGAAAAGCTTTTCACAAGTTTTAAATTATCCGAACG
>JBEIPP010000040.1:0-23096 GCA_040376995.1 Flavobacteriales bacterium | reverse complement strand
TTAGAAAATCTATTACGAGCTGAAACCTCTTCAAAACAGAACGCTTTGCCACTTTTTCTCCTTCATCATAGTGGTTACTATGCTTCAGTCAAAAAAGTGTCTGTTTTATTAAGCTTTCAACTCTCATTACGATTCCTAATACATAATCTGGGTTTAAACAAAAAAACCTCTACCAATTGCAGAGGTTTTCCTATTAAATTATAACTTGTCCTACCTACTTGCTATAACTATCGATGAATTATTTTTTTCTATAAATTGAATGGATTCTACTTGTTTACCAATCGCAAATAGTTCAGCTTCCTCTGCGTTACTTATTGAACCATATTTTGCAGAATAAGAAAATTGAGCGTTAGCTTCTTCTCTCATCTCTTTTCCCATTTTCATTAATCGTTCAGCCTCTTGACTTAATTGATAAGCATAATTAACAATATCAGTATTCTCTTTTACTTTACTTATTAATTCACTAATCATTAATCTGTTTTGATTAAATTTATCATAAATTAAAGCAGACTTTAAATTCGATATCTCTACTCTTTTAGCAATATATTCTTTTTCTAAAGTAACTGCTTCATTAATCAATATGTTTTTCTCATTTGTAGGTACCATTAACGCTTTTTCTCTTAATGATTGCGAAGTGGTTCTCATATTATCAGCTTGGGTTAAAGCTTCAAATAATAATTCCATTAACAGCTCAGATGTTTCGATGGTTAAATCAGATTGAATAATAGTTTTTGTTTCTGTTTGTTCCACTAAACACTCTTCTACAACTCCTTCTTTAGTATCTGATAAATATTTCTCTATCATCCCTAATGCTTCTGCTTGTTTATTAAGTGCTAATGTTTCTTTTTCTTCGGCATTACTCATACTGCCAACCATAGCTTGAAGACTAAGTTGAGCAGCGGCTTCTTCTCTAATTTCTTTAGCTAATTTCATCAATCGTTCAGATTCATGATCAACCAAAGTTACTTGATTATAAACTTTATTTGTTTTGGGTATTTGAGTATAAAAAACAAGAATTGTTTTTTTGTTTTCTTGAAATTTTTGAAGTGATATTTGTGCTAATAACTGAGAGGCTTCCAGTTGTTTAGTGAAATAATTTTGCTCTGCTAATAATGCTTCTTCTTTTAATTTTTGAGCACCAACTTTTAATTGATTTGCCTGTTCTAACAATTGTTTATATTCTTCCATTGTTAGTGTGATGTTGCTGTTCGTGTACTTCATAGTTACAGGTGTTTTAGCTCCCATAATATCTACTCTGATTTTACGAACTTGGTTGCCTGGTGTTTGACCGTTTAACATTACTTGAATGGTAAGAGCCAACAATGTTGTTAGGTAGGTTAAAGTTTTCATAGGATAATATTTTTAATAGGTTTATATTCTTCATGTGAATTATTTTAATTTTTATACAAAATTATTAAGTGATGCCTTGACAAGGGAATATGTTTTAAATACAAATTTGTTTGATTGGCTAACAAACGTTAGAGTTAACATTTGATTTAATTTCGATAACTCTAGAATACTTCTTTTTTTACTAGCCCTTTGATTATATTAGTTTCATTGGGTTTCGAGTAGCTTTTGTTTTAGTTCTAGGTTGTTGTACGCCGGAAATTAAATAAAGTTCTGTTTTTTTACACAAAACTTTATGAACTTTATTCAGTACATTACTCTTTGTTATCTCAACTACTTGTGTTTACAGTAAACGTCAGACTCTTCTACTGGATATTTTTTATCTAAATCGATATTATTGAAACTGCTTTTTCCCCAGAAAAATATTTTTTCGAAGAAAGGCAATAATTTACTATCTTTTATTTTACTTAAAAAATACACTTCGTGTTCCTTTTCTTTCATTCCCATTTCGTATAAAACAACATCATGTTCTGTAATTCCTAACGAATTAAAATATTGCTTCATCCTAAAATATTCACACACATTTCCGCTCTCTAATCTTCCTGCAAAATAAAAAGGCATAAACCAACCAATGACAAAACAACTACCTGAAATAATTTTTCCAATTACATAAAATTTAAATTCATACCACTTACTTGGATTAATTTCATATTGTTTCATCAAAACAAGCATCTCTTCTCTGTGATTCCACTCATCAATCTCAATTTGTTTAATAGCAATTTTCTCTGCTTTATCTTTTACGGAAGCTGCGTGACCGACATATGCAAATGCAGCCGCTTTTTCGGCCGAATAAGCTTGTTTCATCAAATCAACCAATTTAGGATGTTGAAGTTTCATGTTACTTATTTTTTTATATAAAACTTAAGTAAGCCAGTTTCATTTTTATCAATAAATTGATAAGAAGAAGGGATCTTGTTTTTAAACGTATAATACGTTACTAATCTAGTTCCAGATTTACATTCGTTTAACTTCATCATTAAATCGTCGTGGTATTTCTTATATTCTTTCAAAGACACTTTTGAAGTTTCATCCAATACGCAAGTTTCATCTAATTGCTCGTGAAATGAATTAAAAAAATAGATGCCATCAAATTTTTTAAAATCTAAAGCGGTAAAATCGTTATTAATAAAATGAGCGTTTTTCAACTTATAGTTTCGCTTAATTTTATTAGAAAGATTGGTTAAAGTCTTTCTTTTTTCAACACCATAAAAATGCGCTTTCGTAACCGCAGAGCCAATACAACAAAACTTACCAACTCCTGACCCAATATCTAATATTTTATCTGTTGGTTTATCAACTAATAACTTAGCGGCTTTAATAGCAATATTTACTGGGGTAAAATGACGAGCTGAATGCTCTTGATATAACTTAGGATAAATTTCATCAAATGTAGAATTGGCTGGATACTTCTTTTGTTTTAACTGCTCAAAAACCATATAGTAAAAGTAAACTTATTATAAAAGACAAACTAGCAAATTCATTAATTATATGCACCGGATATTAACCAATTATTTAGTATTTATCCACTTTCTTAATATATAATCAATACCTTAGTGAAATGAATAATCGCTCAGAACAACTTAAAAATTTACGCCCAATCATTAATGTGGATAATTCCAAATCAACCGACCTGGAAACGTTTCAAACCAATACATTAAGACCAATTCTTAAATTTCAGAATGATTTGATTTTAACAATTATCAATCAACATTTAGCGGAAAACAAAATAGTAGTTAAAAACTTAACCGAAAACAAAAAAACAGAGCGAATTCACGAAATCGTAAAAGGAAATTTACAATTAAAGCAATTATTTACAGGCATTACCATTGGCTTGTTTACACAAGTAGAAATTACATTTTATCACGAAAACAAAAGAGAAGTGGTAAAACGCACCATCACCATATTACTAGAAAGAGTTTGTACTCAATTAGATAAATTAGAATTCTAGTCTATTTTAATCATTGTTGTCCGATAAAAATGAATTAATACTTTCTCATTTTAAGAATGTTGATTTTATTTAATCGTATTTGTATTTGTACAAGCGAAGCCTCCTAGGTTTCAAATAGGTCTAATTTTGTTTGATTGATGTTATTTAAAATATCCCAATTTGTTTCAGAATATTTTAGAAATTTAAACAAATCTATGTAAGTCATTAATTGATATTTGATAACGGACATTATGTTTGAGAAAGCCCATCTTTTGTCTGCGTTACGCTTTACTAAAAGCATTATTAGCTTAATAATTAAACTCAGTCATATTTGAATTTCAATGGGATTTTGATTGTTACCAAAGAAATATTTTAATAAGAAGTTTTACTTTAATCTTTTAAATGATGTATGTAAAATAACTTCTCAACTTCGCTCAAAGTGACATTATGAAATATATACTTATTAAAAAAAGCCCCTCTTCAATCTTAGGATTTAATTTTAAATTTTACCGAAGGAATAGTGATGAGTGTTTGTTTAGGAGTTAATACTTTAATGTTATCAATATAAGCAATTTGACCAGTGCGCATGTTGCCTAAAGCTATTTTGGCTTCTGGAGATAAATTATTATTTGAACAAGTATATGTTCCACCTCCTTGCACAAATACTTCAAAACTTTTTACTACAAAGTTTACAGGAAACATAAAGCCAACAGATTCCGCTCCAAATCCTCCCACTTGTT
Source organism: Flavobacteriales bacterium (assembly GCA_040376995.1). Lineage (GTDB taxonomy): Bacteria > Bacteroidota > Bacteroidia > B-17B0 > Aurantibacillaceae > UBA4416. The sequence continues at coordinate 19,022 of JBEIPP010000040.1, read as the reverse complement.
TAATTTCATTTCTAGTAAATTCTAAATTAGTAGTAGCTAATTTACCTCCCATTTTTAATACTGGAGGCGGAATATCTTTTACTCTAAATGTTTTTACTGGTCCTTGTTGTTGGTAAACACCATTTACTTTAGCAGAAATTGCCACACTGCAAGTTCCAGCAGATTTTACTTTAAACGTAAATTTTCCAGCACCATTTGGGATAGCTTCAGCGCCACAACCATTAACTGTTACTTTTAATTCTGAGGGGGAAAAACCTGCAGCCGAAACACTTACTGGGTTTTCAATACCTGCATAAAAAATATTCATATTATCTGCTGCTACGGCGCTAAATGGAGGGGCTACAGTATATTGATAATTAAAATTATAGTATTCGTATTCGCCTCTTGCGTTTTTATATTTAACAACTCCTTTTAAATATTTTTGACCTATGCTGTTTGTCATAGCTTCATATGTTCCCATACCATCTTTTATTGTCAAAGGTATTCCAGGAGATGTTAGTTTTTTAGAAACTGTATCATAAACACCACCTACTAAAACCTCCATACGGTCGGGAGTAAACTCACTGCTTGAAGCACCTAAAACAATGTTGGCTTTAAATATTTGCCCTGATAATACGTAAGCACTTGGTGCCACCACATCTGCACGTAACTTATCTGCTTTAAATAAAAATTTACTAGAAGCAGCGGCAAACGTATGCAAAAATTCAGATTCTAAATTTTTCATGTCTGCTTGTATCTTATCTAAATTAGTAATGACAGCAGCTAGAGGCATGTGATAAAAGTTTTCTAATTCCCAATTCAATTTAATACCATCTTTTTCTAGATTTCTATCTATGGGCTTAATAGAAGATAGTTTTTGTTTTAAGGCATATATGGTTGCATTATCTAGTTTTGTTTTAGTGTTTTTTTGCATATTATCAATTAAACTCAATAAATCTTTATGCAAATTGGTTAATTGTAATCGTAAATCTTTAGCCGAATACTTAGTGTCAATAGGTTTTGTTTCATCTGAACCAATTAACAAATAAGTTGGGGTATCAAAGTCATCCAATTTTTCCATAAACCTTAATTGTGATGTATCTCCTTTAGGTAATCCTTCTGTTTTTCGAGCGATAATCACTTTCATACTGTCGATATAGGCATCCACAATTCGAATACTTTTTTGAGTTTCTACTGATTTTAGAAGATAGGGCTTTGCCTCAAAATTGCCATCGTTAACATATGCCTCAAAAGCCTTTTGAATACGGCTATTATTTTCATCCAAGATAACTTTCGATTTACCAATGCTTTCATCAACCATGACAAAGCCTTGTAAAACTTCTTTAGATACATTTAGTGCTAAAAGGGCTGTGAGTACAAGGTACATCATGCCAATCATCTTTTGTCGGGGTGTTTCTTTGCCTGAGCTCATAGTAGTAGTTTTTAGTATAGATTAGTGTTTGTTGGTTAACTTTATAACTATAGATGAAAAAAAAGTAACAATGGTTTATAAAAAATATTTTAACCGCTTAATTATTTTGTAAGCATCCTTATCTTTGTTCAAATAAATAATGTATGCAAGTATTTAAGTTTGGTGGCGCATCAGTTAAAGATGCAGATGGAGTGAAAAACGTATCGGAAGTTTTAAAACAATTTCCGAATCAAAAAATTTCTGTGGTGATTTCAGCTATGGGAAAAATGACTAATGCATTAGAGCGTTTAGCGAAAGCCTATTTTTATAAAGTAGAAAATGCTGAAACGATATTAGAAGAAATAAAAGCATACCATATTAATATTTGTAATGATTTATTTTCATCAACTTCTCATCCAATTTATAATGAACTAGAAAATACTTTTGTGGAATTGTATTGGGCTATTGAAGAAGAACCTACACAGGGTTTTGATTTTGAGTACGACCAAATTGTGAGCATGGGCGAAGTGGTTTCTACAAAAATAATTTCGGCTTACTTAAATGAAATTGGATTAAAAAATAAATGGATAGATGTACGAGGCTTCATTCAAACGGATAATAGTTACAGAGAAGGAAAAGTTGATTTTGAATTAACAGAAACTTTAGTGAAGCGAGATTTAATTCCCGTTTTTGATTCTTTTGACATCATCGTTACGCAAGGTTTTATTGGCGGTACTTCCGAAAACTTTACTACTACTTTAGGACGCGAAGGCTCAGATTATACTGCTTCGATATTAGCCTATTGTTTGAACGCTAATAATGTAACTATTTGGAAAGATGTACCAGGCGTTTTAAATGCTGACCCTAAATGGTTTTCGCATACCAAAAAAATTGATGAATTATCCTATCATGATGCCATTGAGTTAACCTATTATGGCGCAACGGTTATTCATCCAAAAACGATTAAACCTTTACAAAACAAAAACATTCCTTTATATGTAAAATCATTTTTAAAACCTAAAGATGAAGGAACAGTTGTGAGAGATGGGGAAAAGCGGTTAAATATTCCTTCATATATTTTTAAAATTGATCAGGTTTTAATTTCTATACAGCCAAAAGATTTTTCATTTATTGCTGAAGACAACCTAAGTGATATTTTTGAATTGTTTTCTAAACATGGAGTTAAGATTAATTTAATGCAATTATCGGCTATAAGTTTTTCTGTTTGTTGCGATGGTAGTTCAGAAAAAATAAAAGCATTAGTTGCAGAATTACAACAACAATTTAAAGTGCTATATAACTCAGGATTAGAATTAATGACGGTTCGTTACTATACTCAAGAAACATTAGATGTATTAACGGTAAATAAAGTTGTTTTATTAGAACAACGTAGTAGATTTACTGTGCAAATGGTGATGAAAAACGAGATTGCTGAATAAAATTATTATATTTAGTTAAATCTTAATTCCATTAATATGGCAACAGAAAATATTGGAGCTCCTCCAGGAACCTTATTTTATAATGGTGAACAAAGGACAGATAGAATTAAAATTACTTTAATTGAGTATAATGATTCTGAATTTTTTGAACAAGAATTTTACGATTTATCTGATTGTTTATCGCATGTAAAACCTAACATGGTTAAATGGCTTAATGTAGATGGTTTACATAAGCCAGAACTTGTTGAAGCTATTGGAAAGTTTTATAATATTCATCCACTAACCATGGAAGATATTGTACATATTGATCAACGCCCTAAGTTCGAGGATTATGAAAATTATGTGGTGGCTATTATGAAAATGATTAGCTACACCACGGAAGTTAAATCAGAGCAATTATCAGTTATTTTATTAGAAAATACCGTATTGTCTTTTCAAGAACCTAATAATGGAGATGCATTTGATATTATTAGAAATAGATTGCGTCAGGGAAAAGGCCGAGTACGTAAACTAAGGGCAGATTACTTAGCTTATGCTTTAATGGATGCAGTTGTAGACTGTTATTTTACTGCCATTGAAAGGATTGGAGATAAAATTGAAGAGATTGAAGAAGATATTATTAGTGATACAGATAAAAAATCCCTATTGGAATTATATCATCTCAAACGTGAAATGATTTATTTACGCAAACAAGTTTGGCCTTTAAGAGATATGATTAATAATATGGTGAGATCTGAAACACCTTTAATTAATCCATCAAGTGATATTTATTTAAGAGATTTAAACGATCATGTGACTCGTATTATAGATACAGTTGAAACTTATCGTGATCTATTATCTGGTATTATGGATATTTATTTAAGTACGAATGCTAATAAGATGAATGAAGTGATGAAGGTACTAACTATTATGTCTTCTATCTTTATCCCAGTTACTTTTATAGCTGGCGTTTATGGGATGAACTTTGAAAATATGCCAGAGCTAAAAACTCAAAATGGTTATTTTATTACTTGGGGGGTAATGCTTTCAATAATTATAGGCTTGATAGTTTATTTTAAACGTAAAAAGTGGATGTAGTTATCTACTGAAATTATAATAAACTCTTAAGCCAACAGCATTTTGTAATTTAAACTTTGGATTATAACCTAAACTAATTCTATCAAAAGAAGGGCTATATAAAAGTTGTATACTATATCTTGGATTGATATTTAAGTTTAATCCAAAGCCACCAAAAAAACCAATTCCTACTCCAGTCATATTCTTTGAAGTATAAAAATTATACGGAGGTTGATTATATATATTCATTAAATCTATAGTAATACTATTTTGAATTAGGTTAGGATTGCTGCTTCTTAGGATTGCTTGATTTTTTTGAGCTTTGGCAAGTATGATATTTAAACCGCCCTCTACCATGAAATTTAATTTTTCATTATCGCCCAAAATACGTTGATAGCCTAGTTGAAACATTAAGCGTTGTTCCGCACCTATTATTGTAAACTCATTTATTCTTCCTTGACTTGATGATCCACTTCCAAAATTTGTACTGGTTACCGAGCTTATAGTGAATTTTCCATTAATGGCTAATTTTGTTCCGTAAGCGTTTAAAGTAATACTTTCCTTATTATTAATTCGATAGCGCGTATTTAATCCAATCAAATAAGTAGTAATATATCTTAAATTAATAGGCATATCTTGTTCATTAAAATACCAGTCGCCAGGATTTACATTTAGTAATTGTGCAATGTAATCTGTTCCTCCATTTCCCGAACCATATACATTTACTATTTGGTTATACAGTATGCTATTAGTAAAGGTATTTCGTTGCCCATTAATATCAAATCCGTAGCCATCATAAATGTAAGCCGTGCTTTTATTAGCCCAAAATGCCCCAACGTAAAGTCCTGCGTGAAATCCTTTAGTTTTATAAACTCTTTGAACGGTATTGGTATCTGTATTTTCTGTTTCGTCTTCTTGAGCTTTGTAACTTGAAATGAAACTCAATAAAAGCGCTATAAGAAGTAGGATGATTTTTTGCTGAAAATTCATCCCCAAAAATAGGCTTAATTATTTATTTTTCGCATTTTTACATAAAAACATTGAGAAACTCTTATTCATATTTCGTATTATTTTGTTTTGTTCAATTATCTTCTTTTTCACAAAGCGGCTCTTTTAGTTCAAAAGCACAAAAATTAATAGGAACCTTTAGTGTGTTTCACTTTAAACCTATTCCTATCAATGAAACTACATCAAGCGAAACGGTGGATTTATTCGTTAAAGATTTAGATAATATTGGTATTGTTTTAAAACAAAGTGATATTAATGGACTTCAATTTGATAAAGCTCAATTATTTAATCAGGTTAATGCCAATAGCGAAGTGTATTTTAAAAATGCGCAAGCTATCTATACCAAAGCTTTAGTAACAGTTGATTCATTATTAACATTATTATCGACTAAAAAAATAAATTTTACCGAAAATGATACAGCGCGCTCCCTAGAATTAAATGCTAAAACATTTTATTCGCCAAGTATTAAATATCATTTAAAACGATTAGAAAGAAATATTAAAAGTAGAAGCTTTGATAGAGTAGTTAATACAGATAGTTATGAGAAATTAACTGAAACTGAGTTTAATGACAAAGCAGCAGAATTTTCAAAAACAATAATTGCTAATTTTCAAAAAAACATTAAGGAGATGTTAGTAGAAGCTAATAAAACTGTGGAGACAGATTTATTAAATGCCATTGCTTTAAGACATGACCCACATTCTAATTACTTTAATCAAGAACAAAATAAAGAATTCACAAAACAATTGTCTGCTCAAGTTGAATCATTTGGTTTTTATTTAAACGAAGATGATGATGGAAATATAAAAGTTGTTTATATCGAACCAGGCGGCTCGGCATGGACAAGTAACGAAGTAAATGAAGGAGATTTATTTATTTCGGTTCGAATTGCAGGCAATGTAGTAACGAATGATGGTAATACGGCCGAAGATATTCAAGATAAAATAGATAAGACTAATGAAAACAAGCTAGAGTTAACTCTTAAAAAGCAAAACGGACAATTAAAAACAGTGAAGCTGATTAAACAAAAAACGGCTTCAGTTGATAATACGGTTAAGGGATATGTTCTTAAAAACAAATCTGGGAATGTGGGGTATATTTCCTTGCCTAGCTTTTATACCGATATGGAGCAAAATACAGCTCCAGGTTGCGCAAATGATGTTGCAAAAGAAATTTTAAAATTAGAAGGAGATAGCATCACGGGTTTAATTATTGATTTAAGGAACAATGGCGGTGGCTCGATGTTAGAGGCGATGAATTTAGCAGGGATTTTTGTTGACGAAGGCCCTTTGTTTATTTATAAAGAAAAAAACAAAAAACCATCTTTAGTAAAAGACATTAATCGAGGTTCTATTTTTAAAAAGCCATTAGTGGTGATGATCAATGAAACAAGCGCTTCGGCCTCTGAGTTGTTTAGTAATATTGTAAAGGATTATAATTTAGGGTTAGTGGTTGGACAAACGAGTTATGGAAAAGGCACTGCACAAAATGTGTATCCTTTAGATACAAATGTATTAAGAGTTAGAAATGGAATGGCTACTGCGACTGATTTCATTAAAGTAACTCAAGCAAAATTTTATCGTTTAAATAATTCAACTCACCAAGGAACTGGAGTTGTGCCGGATGTTGTGTTGCCAAGTTCTCCAGGTTATTCCATTTATAAAGAAAGTAAAGAAGCTTTTTTTCTAGAATCAGATGTCGTAACTAAAAATGTGGTTTATACACCTAATCCAGTTATAAGCGTTGCTGGCATTCAACAAAAATCAGCCGAACGCATTCAAAAATCAACTGATTTTAAACGCTACAAGCAAAGTTCAGATTCTATTGTTGATTTTTTAAATAACCCACCTAAGTTGGTTTTGAAATTTAAAGAATTTAAAAAATATCAAGAATATAGTGAAACCCTCTATAATTCTTATGAAAAAGCTATTCAAAGTACTTCCAATGATATTAAGTGTTTGAATAATACTTTTGATAAAAAAATTACTGAAGTAAATGAGCAAACCAAAGAGTTTAACGAAAAGGTTCGAGAATCTATTGAAAAAGACTTATTTATTAACGAAGCTTTTTATATCATTAATGATTTAAAAGAAATATCAAAATAGTACATTTACAAAAATCGAAAACAACTAAAAGCAAATTTTATGAATTCTATTATTAAAACAACCATCTTATCGTTGGTAATGATATCAACAATTCAAGTAAAAGCCCAAAATCCTGTTCAATACATGGATAAAATTAATGCAGAATTCAAAAAAATATCTGAAGAAACATGGGATTATACTAGAGCTGTAGCCCATAATAAAAAGGCGCGTCAAATTGATGGGCAACGCCGCCAAATGATTAATGCGAATAGAAATGGATTGAATAAAATTAAAAATATGCAACCTTATAATGGTGATGGTGCATTTAGAGATTCGGTGGTGAGATATTTAGAGATTAGTTATGCTGTTTTAAATAACGATTATGCTAAGATTATGGATATGGAAGAAATTTCGGAACAGTCTTATGATGCGATGGAGGCATATATGTTGGCACAACAAATTGCAAATGATAAATTAGAAACTGCCTTTGATATTGCAGTAGCTGCAAATGAAACATTTGCAAAAAATAATAATATTAAATTAATTGATCAGGATTCTAAAACTGCTGAGAAATTAGAAAAGGCGAGTGAGGTGTTTAAATTTTATAACCAAATTTATTTAGTGTTTTTTAAGCCTTATAAGCAGGAAATTTATTTAATCGAAGCCCAAAGTAAAGGAGATATCAATGCCATGAAACAAAATCAGGAATCATTATCAAAATTATCAAAAGAGGCAAAGGAAAAATTGAAAGGAATAAAAGCATATAGAGGTAATACAACATTAAAATCTACTTGCGCCGATTTGTTGGATTTTTATATTACGGAAGCAGACACAAAAGTGCCTTCATTAATTGAATTTTACTTGAAAAAAGAAAAGTTTGATAAGTTAAAAACGGCTATGGATAAAAAAGGTAAAAATCCTACTGAAGCTGAAGTGAATGAATTTAATGCAGCCGTTAATGATTATAATAAAGCATCCAATGATTATAATAAAATTAATAATGAATTAAATAATAAACGTTCTAATTATTTAAATTCATGGAATAATGCAGTTTCTAACTACTTAGATAAAAACGTATCAAAAAAGAAATAAGGATTTCTCTTTAAATAAAAAAATCCGATTCAAATGAATCGGATTTTTTTTTAGTTCATCGATTTTTCAATAGCTACCATCAGTTGTTTTCGAGCTAAAAATATTCTGCTCTTAACAGTTCCAAGAGGTAGTTGCATTTCTTGAGCAATCTCTTCATATTTAAAGCCGTTATAATATCTCGTAAAAGGAATTTTATATTGATCTTCTAAATTTTCAATTTTATTTAAAATATCTTTAGCCGCTAATCTCGATTCCGTAATATCTTGATGATTGTTTTTAAAAGCTCTATTCATGGCAATATCAGCATTGGTTTGAATAATTTGTTTGGTTTTTACAGCTCTACGATATGAATTAATGAATGTGTTTTTCATAATCGTAAACAACCAAGCTTTTAAATTGGTACTGTCTTCAAATTTTTCACGATAAGTAATGGCTTTTACATAAGTGTCTTGCAATAAATCTAAAGCATCATCGTTGTTGTGAGTTAAGCTTAAAGCAAAGTTTTTTAAAGACTGCTTTTCGTTTAGTATTCGGGTATTAAATTCAATAGCTGTCATAATGCGTATATTTAGTATTGTTTAAGTTTATTTATTAATCGTTAAACAAATATACATATTGTTTAATAATATAGATATATAGTTAAACAAAATAATTTAAAAATATTGTAACTATCTAATAAACAATGATTTAAAATTTATTACAAATACATTTTTTTCCCAGTTTTTAACTTGTTTAAAGTTGAATTGCTTAAAATATATCAGAGATATTCAAATAAAATGGATGATACATCGTTTTAAAACAAATATCATTGGTATTAATAAATTGTGAATAGATAGAACCTTGGCTTTAACTGTAAACTTTAGTATTTAGTTAACTTCGAGCAAAAAATTACAAAATATGTTTCAAGAACTAAGTGAACAAGAAGAATTAAGAAGAGAAAAATTAGCTGAATTAAAAAAATTAGGCATTGACCCGTACCCTGCACAGGAATTTAAAATAAATGTTACTGCTCAAGATATAAAAGAAAATTACGAGCGTGATAAATTAAATTATAAAGACATTAGTATTGCTGGTCGTATTATGAGTGTTCGTGATATGGGTAAAGCAGCTTTTGCAGTTATTCAAGATAGTACCGATCGTATTCAGATTTATGTTCGTCGTGATGATATTTGCCCTAATGAAGATGATAAAGTATTATACGATATAGTTTGGAAAAAATTAATTGACTTAGGTGATATTATTGGAATTGAAGGATATGTGTTTACTACCAAAACTGGCGAAACTTCTATTCACGTAACGTCTTTTAAATTATTAAGTAAATCATTAAAACCCTTACCTGTTGTAAAAACAGATGCTGATGGCAACGCATTTGACGAAGTATCTGATCCAGAATTTCGTTACCGCCAACGTTATGTGGATTTAATTATTAATCCAAAAGTTAAAAAAACATTTGAGCAACGTACAAAAATCATTTCCTCTATTCGAAATTTCTTAAATGATAATGGCGCTTTAGAAGTTGATACACCTGTATTGCAATCTATTCCAGGTGGAGCCGCAGCTCGTCCGTTTTTAACGCATCATAATGCTTTAGATATTCCATTGTATTTACGTATCGCTAATGAATTATATTTAAAACGTTTAATCGTGGGTGGTTTTGATTGGGTGTATGAATTCAGTCGCAACTTCCGTAACGAAGGAATGGATAGAACTCATAACCCAGAATTTACAGTTTTAGAATTCTATGCAGCTTATCGTGATTATTTCTGGATGATGAATACCACCGAAAAATTATTAGAAAAAATTGCTTTGGATTTACACGGAACTACCGAATTAACTGTAGGCGATGAAACCATTAATTTTGCACCACCATTTAAACGCGTTACTATTTATGATGCTATTAAAGAGCATACAGGCCATGATGTAAGTAAAATGAATGAAGCTGAATTAAGAGCAGTATGCAAAACGTTACATTTAGAAATAGATGAAACCATGGGTAAAGCAAAATTAATCGACACCTTATTTGGAGAAAAATGTGAAGCTAATTATATTCAACCAACATTTATTACAGATTATCCAGTTGAGATGAGTCCTTTAACAAAAAAACATAGAACAGAAGCTGGATTAGTTGAGCGTTTTGAATTAATGATTAATGGAAAAGAAATTGCAAATGCATACTCAGAGTTAAACGATCCTATTGACCAACGCGAACGTTTTGAAGATCAAGTGAAATTAATGGAGCGCGGTGATGATGAAGCGATGTTTATTGATTATGACTTTTTACGGGCATTAGAATATGGTATGCCACCAACAGCAGGTATTGGTTTTGGAATTGATCGTTTATGTATGTTGTTAACTAATCAACCATCTATACAAGATGTTTTATTGTTCCCGCAAATGCGTCCTGAGCGTAAGTTAGAGGAAGAGGAATCACATTCATAATCTACACCAAATAAAAATGAGCCCTGATTACAAAATGTAACATCAGAAGAAATATAAAAATAATTTATGCGTCAAATAATATATTGTAGTTTGCTAATAATAAGTTTAGGTTTTTTTTCATGTGAAGAACATCCTAAAGTTGTTGAACAAAAAAAGCCTCGTGTGTTTCCAGAATACAGCGAAGCATTGGATGAAATTATTCGCACTAAAGATGGTGTGATTAGAGGGATTGATTTAAATAGCAAAGCTGTTCTAATTACTAAAACAGAAACCAAAGAGCCATCCGAAGTAGCTCATGATTATTTGTATTTTGAATATACGATTGATAGTGTTACTAATTATTCAGTAACTTATAATTTACAAAAGGATAGTTTGGATGAAGTAGAAGTTCAGATTAATTGCAGTGATTTGGACTTAAGCTCTAGGTTATTTACCGACTTAAAAACATACTACGAGAAGAAATTACCTAACCCTACAGAGGATAAAGGTTTTGTGGTGTATAATTGTTTTGAAGGTCAGCGTAAGCCTTTCGTAGTTTCATTAACAGATAACAGTACACCAACAATGGGAATTATTAATTTGGTTATTTATAGAGATAAATAGATTTAATACTGATACATTAACTTAACAATTCGTAAACTCTTACTATTAGGATCTCTGATAATGTAAGAGTTTACTTTTTTAGAAGCATCTGTTACATAACTAATTTCTTTTTGCAGTTGCCCGTTTTTGTATTGTTTTTCAGTTAATAAACAATCATTAGAGTCATATTCATAGGTGCAGGCTTGTTCCATATCACCATTGCTGTTGCTCTTGTAAGATGCTTTTATGAGCTGTCCTTTGGTATTATATTCAAAGCTACTATTTTGTGTAATCCAAGCAACCGTATATTGCTCGTTGATGGTAATAGGTTTTTTGTTGTCGTTTAATGTATAAATGATTTCTTTATACGAACGACCTTCGTCATTCATACATGTTTTTTTATATTGATTTTTTCCAGTTGCATTGTATTTGTAGCTTTCTTCACTAATCAGATATTGCCCGCCGAGTTTAAATTCAGTTTTACTACCCGATACATTGGTTTCTTTATAACGTTTTTCTTTTTCAACTTGTCCATCTGTTGTATAATCGTAGTAATAACTTTCGTAATAGGAGCCATCATTATAGCGCTTTAATTTCACTAAATTGTTTTCGTTGTAAAAGTAGTTGGTTGAAACTGTATCGTAAACATATTCATTTTTTGTATAGGAATATCCATTACTTATTTTTCTTCCTCTACGATAAACAGGTTCTGAATGATATTCTTTTTGAATAACTTTAATGATAGAAGTATTATAAAAACGCGTTAATAAGCCATTGGTGTTGAACTCGTAATAGGTTAATAATCCCTTATCTTCGGCTACTTGTAAATCTTTTTTATCAATAATATCAAATGTAATCGATTTGATGTTTTGAGATTTAATGTACTCTGTATTAAAAGGCAATTGATTTTCAAAGGCCGTTTCTGCAGTAGGAATTAAAGTTTGCGCAATAAGAGGGAAGTTAAATGTTGTAAGCAACAAGGTAAAACACATAAGGAGTGTTTTACACTTTATATTCAAAATATTATGTAGTACTTTTTTCAAGTTGCTTAAGAGCTTCTTCAACAGATTCAGTTGGTAATAAGCAGCTATTGTTTTTACAAACATAAATTAATGTTTGATCATCAACATACCTGTTTTTTAGCAAGGATAAATCCGATTTTTTATCGCTTAAAGCAAATATCACATTTGGAGGGCTTTGTTTATATAGTGCTAATAATTTTTCATTAACACTTTTACCAACAATTACCACCTCGGCTTGCGGTTTTAGTTTTTGTAATAATAGCATAGCCCAATTACTATATCCAGGACCGTAACTTTCTATCTCTTTAATTACTGATTTTAAAAGGTTTTCGGAGATTTGTCGGTAGTTATCTTCATCAAAATAAATAGACAAAGTATTTAAATTAATGGCCATTTGTGAGCTAGAAGCTGGAATTACATTGTCGCTCCATTCTGCCTTACGCACCACTAATTTTTCTTGACTTGAATCGGTAAAGAAATAGGTATTTTGTGAAGACTCATAGAAATTCATCAGCGTATAATCTGCTAGTTGTTTAGCTTGTAAAAGCCATTCCTCATTCGCAGTAATTATATGAACAGATAAAAAGGCATCTATCACAAAAGCGTAATCTTCTAAAAAACCACAAATACTGGTGTCATTATTAATCACACGAAGTAATTGTCCATTTTTTTTGCAATAATTTTTTACTAAATAATTGGCATTTGCAAGAGCTAGATTTTTAAATTTTTCTTCTTCAAATACTAAATAGGCTTCAGTTAAAGCTTTACACATCAAACCATTCCATGAGGCTAACACTTTGTTATCTAATCCTGGTTTTACTCTTTTTTTACGAACCTGAAGTAACATAGCGTTACAAGTTTTTATTTTTTGTTGAAGTTCGGTTACAGATACGTTATGTTTTAATGCAATCACAGAATCTTCTACATTTCGCATTAAAACATAATTATCATCTTCCCAATATCCAAAGTCATTTACGCAATAATAGTCAGCAAACATTTCAAAATCATCTTGTAATAAATGTTGTAATTCTTCTTTTTGCCAAACGTAGTATTTTCCTTCCACTCCCTCACTATCAGCATCTAAAGCTGAGTAAAACCCATGTTCAGGATTCATTAATTCTCTTTCTACAAAAGCAATTGTTTCGTATACTACTTTTTTATACAGCTCGTTTTTGCTTTGCTTGTAGGCTTGAGAATATAGACTTACTAATTGCGCATTGTCGTACAACATTTTTTCAAAGTGAGGAACTTTCCATAATACATCGGTACTGTATCTAGCAAATCCACCGCCTAATTGGTCATAAATACCGCCCCAGGCCATTTTGGTAAGCGTTAAATCCAAATGTTTTTTGATACTTATATCCTGTTCAAAATACTGATAGTTTAACAAAAACAAATAATTATTTGGTAACGGGAATTTGGGTGCCCTGTTAGGACCGCCATGCTCATGATCAAATCCCGATTTCCATTTATTTACTGATTTGTAAAGTGTTTCTATCTCAAAATCACTTTCAATCGTAGTTTTTGGGATTTCTAATTGTTCTAATCCATCGGTTAAATGAGCCGCATATTCGTATGCTTTATCAGGATTAGTTGAAAATAAATCAGCTAAATTGCTTAATACATTTATCCACTGGGGTTTTGGGAAATAGGTTCCCCCGTAAATTGGTCTGCCATCTGGCAATGCAAAACAATTGAGTGGCCAGCCACCCTGCCCTGTCATTAATTGCACGGCACCCATATAAACCATATCTATATCAGGACGCTCTTCTCTATCCACTTTAATATTAATAAAGTTTTCGTTCATGATACTGGCTACTTGTTCATTTTCAAAACTTTCATGTTCCATCACATGACACCAATGACAAGCACTGTATCCGATACTTACTAAAATTAATTTATTTTCTTTTTTAGCTAATGCTAAAGTTTCGTTATTCCAAGCATACCAGTTAACTGGATTATTAGCGTGTTGAAGTAGGTATGGACTGCTTTCTTTTATGAGGTTATTTGGCATTGGTTTGTGTTTATTTATTATGATTACAAATCATTACGAATATACGAATCTGTGTCTGCTAAGCCTAGCAAATCTAGATTCGTATATTCGGACAAAAATTCGTAATTATTATTTCTGCTATACTAGAAAGGGATTATTCATTCTTTCAAAACCAATACTTGTTGGTATGCCATGACCACTATAAACCTTCATGTCATCGCCCAAAGGAATTAGTTTTTCTGTAATTGATTTAATTAAGGTGTCGTGATTTCCCATAGGTAAATCCGACCGGCCAATACTTCCGTAAAACAGCACGTCTCCGCCAATAATAAATTTATCTTCTAAATTATAATAAGAAATACTTCCTGGCGAATGACCTGGCGTGTGAAGTGTATTTAGTGTGGAGTTGCCAAACTTAATAACATCGCCCTCGTTAATAAATGCTTTTGGCATCGGACTTTGCTCAGCATGTAAACCATACATGGTTGCTGTAGCTAAATGTTTTTCAATAAAATACACATCATCTTTATGAACTTCTGGCAATAGGCCATAGGTATCAAATACATACTTATTGCCATTAATATGATCAACATGAGCATGTGTTAAAATAAGGCGCTTAGGAGTTAATTGTTTTTCGGAAATAAAATCACTCAATTTTTTGTTTTCAGTGGCATTATTATTTCCTGGGTCTAATATGATACATTCCTTTGTTTCATCCCATAAAATATAGGTGTTTTCCTGAAAAGGACCAAAGGCAAAATAGTGTATGTTTATCATAGTATTTTATATAATTATTTGCTAAATTTAGGGCTTATTATCAATTTAATGAAATAACATGTTTGCTAAAACAGTAATAAAAAATATTAAACCGGTTATTCCATGTGACCAAAAAAAACAATAACTTAAACACATGAAGCGGTTACTTTCTTTATTTTTCATCCTGATATGTATTAAAACTACGTATGCACAATTCTATTACGGCTCCCAATTAGAATTTGGAAAAAACCGCATGCAATACCAAACATTTAATTGGACGTATTTTGACTTTGAGCGTTTTAGAGTTTATTTGTACGAAGGAGGTCAGGAAATTGCTCGCTATGCAGCAACTTCTGTTGATAGACAATTGCCAATCATGGAAAAAAGATTGGATTTTCAATTGGATGATAAGATTGATGTGATTGTTTATAATAATCAAAACGATTTTAAGCAAAGTAATATTGGTTTAGCAACAGAAGAGAATGGGAATATCGGAGGTGTTACAAGAATTATTGGAGATAAGATTTTTATTTATTTTACTGGTTCACATGCCGATTTAGATAAACAAATTAGAGCTGCTTTAGCAGAATTAATGGTAGATCAAATGATGTATGGCGGAAGAACAAGAGACGTTGTTCGTAACTCAACACTATTAACGCTTCCTGATTGGTTTAAAACTGGTTTGGTATCATATATCTCAGAAGGCTGGAATTCATCTATTGATAACAGAGTGATGGATGCTATTCAGAATGATAAATTTAATAAGTTCAATCAACTTACAGGTAAAGAAGCTGCTTTAGCAGGTCATGCTATGTGGTATTATGTTGCCGAAGAATACGGAGAGGCCGTAATACCTAATTTACTTTATATGACTAAAGTAAGTCGTAATCCAAACAATGCTTTTTTATATGTGTTAGGCCTTTCTGTTCAAAACATGACGATGGAGTTTACAAACAAAATGGCTAAACGTTATTTTGATTACAGAGATAGTACTCGTAAAAATCCTATTGTTGAAACAGTTCTTAAAAAACAAAAAAAATCAAGACACTATTATCAATTAAAGGTTAGTCCAGATGGACAAAAAATTGGTTATGCTACCAACGAACTTGGGCAGTACAAAGTTTGGATAAACACTATTGGCGAAAAGAAAAGCAAACGATTAATTAAATTAAATCCAAAACTAGAACGTATTGAAGACAATACATATCCTTTAATTGCATGGCATCCCAATAATACGATCATGTCCATGATTTATGAAAGAAAAAATATTTTAAAATTATTTACTTATGACACAGATTCTAAAGAAAAGAATAAACGTAATGTTACAGGGTTTGAAAAAATAAATAGTTATGCATTTTCTGATGATGGTAAACGTATTGTGATGAGTGCGGTTAAAAAAGGGAAAGGCCAATCGGATATTTTCATTTACACATTAAATTCTGGAGGAGTTGAACAAATTACCAACGATTCATGGGATGATAATAATCCAGTTTTTGTCGATAATTCAAAAGGTATTTTATTTGAATCAAACAGAGCACATGATACCATTAAGGCAAATGAAGATGCTAAGATGTATTTAAAGTTTTCTAAAAACAACGATGTGTTTTATTATAATGCGGTTACAAAATCAAACTTATTATACAGAGTCACTAATACACCTGATGTTAATGAAATTAATCCTCAGGAATATAGTAAAGGAGTTATTGCTTTTTTAAGTGAAGCAAATGGAGTATATAATAGATATGTTGGTATGTTGGATAGTTCGATTGCATTTGTAGATACAACAGAGCACTATCGTTATTTCTATAATTCAAAACCAATTACCAATTATCAAAAAAATATTCAAGAGCATCATATTAACGCACGTTATACAAAATACGCAGAAATTATTATTGATAATTTTAAAGAGAAATTAATTGTAGCTCCATTAGTCATGCCAGCGGATTTAAAACCTGTTAAATTAAATAACACATGGTTTAAGGCTACACCTCGTAATAATTTATCAGACCCTGATAAAATTATTATTACGAATCCTGTTAGAAGAGACGAGGATTTAGGACCAAAGAAAACAGATACAACATCTAAGCCTAACGAAGGAATTGATTTTGAAAATTATGATTTAAAAGGAGAAAAGAAAAAAGAGCAGCCCAAAAAAGCAACTCCAGTTGATGGAAGTACTAAAGATTTAGCAGTTAAAAACCCACAAGATGCCACTGTTAATCCTTCAGGTGAATTAAAATTTCCTATCCAGCAAAACTATTATACTAATTTTAAAACCGATCAAGTTGTTTCGCAATTAGACAATTCATTTTTGGGAACTAACTATCAACGTTTTGCAGGAGGCGGAAGCCCAGTGTATTTAAATCCAGGATTAAACGTATTGTTTAAAATTGGATTAAGCGATTTATTTGAAGATAAACGTATTGTAGCTGGTTTTCGTATTTCAGGAACTCTAGATAATGAGTACTTATTGAGTTGGGAAAATAGAATTAGAAAAGTTGACAGACAATTTGTATTACACCGCCAATCATTTTTAAAAGTAAATGGTTATGCTGGTTTATCGAAAATACAAACTCATGATGCACGTTACACTTGGAAAATTCCTTTTAGCGAAGTATCAGCAACTAAAATATCATTAATGTATCGTAATGATAGAACTGTTTTTGCTTCGGTGAGTGATGAGAGTTTGCCAAAAAGAAATGTGTATGATAATTATGGTGGAGCAAAAGTTGAATACATTTTTGATAACACACGCAAAAGAGGATTAAACTTATTTAATGGTACTCGTTTTAAATTATGGGCAGAGTATTGGAGATTAGTAAAAGAAGAGCAACATGATTTATTAACTTTTGGTTTTGATTATCGTCATTATCAAAAAATTCATAGAGATTTAATTTGGGCAAATAGAATTGCTGGAGCTACTTCGCAAGGTAAGGATAGATTAATTTATTATTTAGGAGGAGTGGATAGTTGGTTAAATCCTCAGTTTGATAGAACAATCAATATTGTGAAGCCAGAGCAATATCAATTCCAAACATTGGCTACTAATATGCGTGGTTTCAACCAAAATATCCGTAATGGAAATAACTTTGTTGTGTGGAATAGCGAAATTCGTTGGCCAATATTTAGGTATTTAATCAATCGTCCTCTTCGTTCCGACTTTATTCAAAATTTCCAAATCATTGGTTTTGGAGATTTAGGAATGGCTTGGTATGATATTAATCCTTATAGTGAAGAAAATGTACTAAATAAAAACGTATACGCTGGTAATCCAGTCACGTTAACTATCTATAATCAAAAAGAACCAATTGTTGGTGGTTATGGATTTGGATTGCGTTCGCGTTTACTAGGATATTTTATTCGTGTAGATTTTGCTTGGGGTGTAGATGATAAAAAAGTTCAAAAAGGAATGACGTATCTATCTTTAACAACTGATTTTTAATTATATAATTTTATGAAAAGGAAATTTATTATTTTTATTTTATTGATTAATCTTAGATTAGTTGCTCAAGAGTTTGATATCAAACAAGGCGATGAATTTGAAACTGCTAGGGTTTTGTGGTATAAAAAATCTGTCGAATCAGATAATTCTGGATTTTATTTTATAAGAAATAAAAATGGTATTGCAGGAACATACATCTTACATAAAATTGATAGAAAAACAGGTAAAACTATTTACATCAAGGAGATCAAACCCGAATATGGAATTTATGAAGTTTTTAATGTTAACGGAAAGTTATTAATTTTTTCGTATGATGCTAGCGCAAGTTTTTTCAAAAAAGGGCTTATTCTTTTACTAAATCAATATAACAGTAACACCGGAGAAAAAATTGGCGAAACTTTAGAAATAGATAAACTTGTTTCTAAAAAAGACAATCAAAGTATTGATATTGATATTTCTTTTTCTCCTGATCGAAAAAAAATGTTGGTTACGTCAGAAATAAAAGAAAATAGAAAAATGCAAAATGTAACCTGTAAATTATATGAAGTAGACGGTTACAGAAAAATTTGGGAGAAGGAACCTATCACTGTGTATAAAAATTCAACTGTTTCTACTTCTGAATATATGGTGAATAACGAAGGTGATTTATGTTATATGTTTGCCTACGCCAGAAGCAGTCATAAAGATATTTTAGATAATTATGATGATCTAAACTATGG
>JBEIPP010000074.1:0-14699 GCA_040376995.1 Flavobacteriales bacterium | reverse complement strand
TGGGTTAAACGGAAAGCTCACACTAAAAATAGCACTCAACAAAAAACGGCGAAGTTGGTTTGATGGACTTTGGAACTATGCCAAAATCTTTGAGTTCCCTTTTGTAATTTCTAATGCGTAATCTGGGTTTAATCTAAAACACCAACTATTTTTTGCACCATTACCTATTTTCAAACAAAAAACCCTCGATAAAATTACCGAGGGTTTTTTAAATTTTATGAGATGCTGCATCATCCCGATAGCTATCGGGATAGCATGAATACGTTACTACAATCCTAATAATACTTCTTCAGGAACTTTACCGCCAAATAACATGCGGCTTGGGTTCTCTAACATTTCTTTTACTTTCACTAAGAAACCAACAGACTCTCTTCCGTCAATAATTCTGTGATCATAGCTTAAAGCAATGTACATCATTGGACGAATTACCACCTGTCCGTTAACAGCCATTGGTCTATCCACTACATTATGCATACCTAAAATAGCACTTTGCGGAGGATTGATAATTGGCGTACTCATCATACTTCCAAATACACCACCGTTAGTAATAGTGAATGTACCACCTTCCATATCGGCGATAGTTAATTTTCCATCACGTGCTTTAATGGCTAAATCTTTAATTCCTTTTTCGATATCTGCTAAGCTCATTAACTCTGCATTACGTAATACAGGAACCATTAAGCCTTTTGGTGCGCTTACAGCAATACCAATATCACAGTATTTGTTATACACTAACTCCTCGCCATCAATCATTCCGTTTACTGCCGGGAAATGATATAACGCTTCGGTTACTGCTTTTGTGAAGAAACTCATGAAACCAATGTTAGTTCCATAAACCTCTTTAAATTTATCTTTGTACTTAGCTCTGATTCCATAAATCTCGCTCATGTCAACTTCATTGAAAGTAGTTAACATAGCAGTTTCATTTTTAACTGCCACCAAACGCTTAGCAACTGTTTTACGTAAAGATGTCATTTTTGCTCTATCTTTATCTCTACCACCTTGCCAGCTATTGCTTAATACTTTTGCAGCAGTTGGTAAACCATTTGATAAAGCAGCTAATACATCTTGTTTAGTAATACGTCCATCACGACCTGTGCCACTCATCTGTCCAGCTTGAATGTTGTTTTCTGCCATTATTTTAGCAGCAGCAACACTTGGCGTGCCAGTTGCGTAATTAGTTGTTTGAGTTGGAGTTTTTTCTGACACTGAGCTTGTCGAAGTGTCTTTTTTAGCCTCAACTTTTACTTCAGCTTTTGGAGTTTCCACAGCAGCTTTTGCTTTAAAAGAGGTATCAATTTTTACAACTACTTGACCAACTTTAACGGTATCGCCTTCAGCAGCTAATACTTCGATTTTACCAGACTCCTCAGCGTTTAATGTTAAGGTTGCTTTATCAGAATCCACTTCTGCTAAAACCTCATCTTTTTCAACGATATCACCTGTGTTTTTTACCCAACGAGCAATAACTACTTCTGTGATTGATTCGCCTGGACTTGGTACTTTTAATTCTACAATTGCCATATTCTTATTTATGATATTCTTGATTTATGATTTAAGATTTATGAAGTCAGATTCTTAAATCTAAATTCTAAATTCTGACTTCTTACTTTGTTTTACTTTACTAATACTTTAGAAAAAATGTTTGTCATAATTTCTTCGTTCTCTGCATTGTGTTTTTTAGAGTATCCTGTTGCAGGGCTAGCCGCAGCGCTTCTTCCAAAATATTTTAAATTTAAAGAACGTAAGTTATTATCTACAAATCTCCAAGGCCCCATGTTTTCAGGCTCTTCCTGAACAAATAAGAAATCTTTTGCTTTGTTGTATTTTTTCAAGATGGCATCCACTTGTTTTTGTGGGAAAGGATATAATTGCTCTAAACGAATAAATGCAATGTCATCTGCCCCTTCTTTTTCTCTACGCTCAATTAAATCATAATACACTTTACCTGAGCAGAAAGCAACACGAGTTACTTTTTTAACGTCGATTGTAGATGTTGAGCCTGTAAAAACATCATCTAATACTTCTTGGAAATTAGCTTTTGTAAAGTCTGTCAATTTACTTATACAGCTTGGGTAACGTAATAGTTTTTTAGGAGTAAAACACACTAATGGTTTACGGAAATCGCGTTTTAATTGACGACGAATGACATGGAATTGTTGAGCTGGAGTAGTTGCATTAATAATTTGCATATTGTTTTCAGCACAAGCTTGTAAGAAACGTTCCATACGAGCACTTGAATGCTCTGGACCTTGTCCTTCGTAACCGTGAGGCAACAAAACTACTAAGCCATTCATACGACGCCATTTGTATTCGGCAGAAGTTAAATATTGGTCAATAATAATTTGAGCTCCGTTAAAGAAATCTCCAAATTGTGCTTCCCAAATAGTTAATGTATTTGGAGCAGCAAACGCATAACCATATTCAAAACCTAATACACCATATTCACTTAATAAAGAGTTATAGATTTCTAATTTTACTTTTGCATCAATGTTATTTAACGGCGTATACTCTTCCTCGCTATCTTCTACCTTAACTACAGCATGACGGTGAGAGAAAGTTCCACGCTCCACATCTTGTCCGCTAAAACGAACAGGATAGCCCTCTTTCATTAAAGTGGCATAAGCTAATAATTCTCCCATAGCCCAATCATAATTGTCGTTAGCAATCATGTTTTTTCTATCGTCAAATAATTTTTGAATTTTATTGAAGAATTTTTTGTCCTTAGGTAATTCAGTCGATTTTTTAGCAACCTCTAAAAACAATTTTTCATCAACGGCTGTTTTTGGAGAACTATCAAAATCTGATGCTCCAGCCATTTTAACCCCTTTCCAATTCCCTTCTAAGAAAGAAGTAATTTTAGCTTTTTCTGTTTTCTTTGCTTCATCTAAATTAGCATCTAATTCAGCTTTAAAAGCAGTTTCCATTATCTTAGCTTCATTTGCTAATTCAGTACTTTCTGCTTTTAGTTTTTCAACATAAATATCTTTTGGATTAGCATGAGCAGCAATTGCTTTGTATAATAATGGTTGAGTGAAACGAGGCTCATCACCTTCGTTGTGACCATATTTACGGTAACATAACACGTCAATAAATACATCTTTATGGAATGTTTGACGGAATTCCATGGCTAGTTTTGATATGAAACATAAAGCTTCAACATCATCGCCATTTACGTGAAATACAGGACTCAACACAACTTTAGCAACATCTGTACAATAAGTTGACGAACGAGCGTCTAAGAAGTTAGTAGTAAAACCAACTTGATTATTAATCACAAAATGAACTGTTCCACCAGTTTTATAAGCATCTAACTGGCTCATTTGAACCAATTCATATACTAAACCTTGACCAGCAATAGCACCATCACCGTGTAAAATAACAGGACATGCTTTTGAATTATCTCCGGCATGGCGGCTATCAATTTTTGAACGAACAATACCTTGAACAACTGCAGCAGATGTTTCTAGGTGAGAAGGATTAGGAGTTAAACTAATATGAACATTTTTACCATCGTCGCTAATTTGATCAGATGAATAACCCATGTGATATTTAACATCACCATCAAATAAAGAATCTTCACTTGGTCTACCTTCAAATTCAGTAAATACATCTTTATACGTTTTGTTCATGATATTCGTTAACACGTTTAAGCGTCCACGGTGAGCCATGCCAATTACGTAATCTTGAATACCTAAATTTGCACCATGCTCCATTAATGTATTCATTGCTGGAATAACAGCCTCACCCCCTTCTAAAGAGAAGCGTTTTTGTCCAACGAATTTTGTATGTAAGTAGTTTTCGAAAACTACCGCTTGAGTTAATTTTTTAAGAATCACCTTTTTTTCTGTAACAGAAAAAGAAGGCGTATTCTTGTTTTTTTCCATACGCTCTTGCAACCATTTTAAAATTTTTGGTTCACGCATGTAAACATACTCTACGCCAATACTTTGGCAGTAAGTGCATTCTAAGTGAGCAATAATATCTTTTAATTTGGCTGCTCCAATTCCAATTTCGCTACCTGCTTGAAAAACAGTTTCTAAATCTTTATCCGATAAACCGAAGTTTTCAAGAGCTAATGTTGGCTCATAAGAACGACGTTGACGAACAGGGTTTGTTTTAGTAAACAAATGCCCGCGTTGACGGTAACCATTTATTAAACCAATTACTTTAAATTCTTTAGTAACGTTTTCAGGAATTGCTCCTCCTTCCGAATCGTAAGAAGTACGAGCAAATTCGAAGCCTTTAAAGAAATCACGCCAAGAAGCGTCAACTGAATTTGGGTCTTGGGAATATTGCAAAAATAAACTCTCAATAGCGTTTACATCGCTTGTGCCAACATAGGAAAATTTGTCCATTTTAATTTTCGTTAAAATAAGGGGCTAATTTAAGGATTTTAATGGAAAAAAGGGTACTTTTATATCGTGAAACATATATTATTTTTAATATTCATTTTAGCTCCTTTTTTTGGATTGTTTTCTCAGGAAAATCCAAATAGTAACAGTATCCAAACATCTTTAAAAGTTAGGTCTTTACAAGAAAAAAAGGAAGAGTATCATAGGCGTACAAATGGAGAAACCGACGGCTATCGTTTAAAAATTCATTTTGGCCCAGATAAAATTAAAGCCAGAGAGGTTCAAACAAAATTTTCGGCAAAATATAATGAAATTCCTACTTATGAGGAATATCAACAACCTAATTTTGTTATTAATGTAGGTGATTTTAAAACAAAATTACAAGCCTACGAATTATTAAAGAAAATTAAAGAAGACTATCCGTACACGTTTATTGTTAAAAGTAAGATTAGACCTACTAAACTTTAGTTTTAGACAGAAGTCTGCTTCTGTTTTAAAAAATACATTATTTTTACGCACCCAAACTAAAAATAATGAAATAGCTATTGCTATTCCATAAGACAAATAAAAACAATAATATTTCTTATGAAAACAATTGACAGCCTAAATTTTCAAAACAAACGTGCTTTAATTCGTGTAGATTTTAACGTCCCATTAAATGATTCTTTTGAAGTAACTGACGATACTCGTATTAGAGCAGCAGCACCTACTATTAAAAAAATTATAGAAAAAGGTGGTAGCGTTATTTTAATGTCGCATTTAGGCCGACCGAAAGAGGGGCCAACTAATAAGTATTCATTAAAACATATTGTTAGTACAGTTAGTAAATTAATAGGTGTTGAGATTGTTTTTGCTGATGATTGTATTGCTGCTGATGCATTTGCAAAATCAGCTGCTTTAAAACCTGGTCAGGTTTTATTATTAGAAAATTTACGTTTTTATAAAGAAGAAGAAAAAGGTGATGTTGTTTTTGCAGAAAAATTAAGTAAGCATGGAGATATTTATGTAAATGATGCTTTTGGAACTGCTCATCGTGCACATGCTTCAACCGCTGTGATTGCACAATTTTTTGCAACAGACGCTAAATGTTTTGGATATGTAATGGCAGGTGAAATAGCAAGTATTGATAAAGTGATAAATGGAGCAGAAGCGCCATTTACGGCTATTGTAGGTGGAGCAAAAGTGAGCGATAAAATTTTAATTATTGAGCAATTAATGGGTAAAGCCAATAATATTTTAATTGGTGGCGGCATGGCGTTTACATTTGTAAAAGCAATGGGCGGAACAATTGGAAAATCATTATGTGAAGACGATAAATTAGAATTAGCAAAAGAGTTATTAGAGAAAGCAAAAGCAAAAGGCGTGAATTTATATATTCCTACAGACGCTGTGATTGCTGATAATTTTGCCAATGATGCAAACATCAAAGAAAGCGATATTAACTCTATTCCAGATGCTTGGATGGGATTAGATATAAGTAATGGAACAATTAAAACTTATAGCGAAGTGATTAAAAACTCAAAAACTATTTTATGGAATGGACCAATGGGTGTTTTTGAAATGAGTAGTTTTGAAAACGGTACCAAACAAGTGGCTTTAGCTATTGCAGAAGCAACTAAATTGGGAGCATTTTCATTAATTGGCGGTGGCGACAGTGTAGCGGCTATTAATAAATATAACTTAGCAAGTCAGGTAAGTTATGTAAGTACTGGCGGAGGTGCTTTGTTAGAATACATTGAGCAAGGAAGTTTGCCAGGCGTAAGAGCAATTGAAGCCTAAAACATACAATAACCTCACAATCAAACGTTAATAAATTAAATTGGGCTTTTGGCTCATTAAACTTATATTTGGACATTACATAAATAAAACAAAATATGGAATTATACTTAGATTCAGCAAACCTTAAAGAAATTGAAGAAGGTTTTAAATTAGGATTTTTAAATGGTCTTACAACAACTCCTACCTTCATGCAAAAAGAAGGTATTACAGATATTGATGGAACAATTGTAAAATTAAGTAAAATGGTACCCGTGCTTCAAATCGAAGCTTTAGGAAATACAGCCGAAGAAGTGTTAGCAGAAGCTGAACGTCAATTAGCTTTAGGTTTAGATCCAAAGAAAACAGTTTTCAAAATCCCGGTTTCATTAGAAGGCGTTAGAGCTTGTAAACTATTACGCGATAAAGATTATTTAGTAAATGTACATTTAGTATATACTTTACAACAAGCTTATATGGCAATGCACGCAGGTGCAACTTACGTGTGCCCATTAGTTGGTCGTTTACAAGATCAAGGACATGATGCATTAGCTTTAGTTGAGCAATGTGTAAATGCAGTTGATTTATATGATTACGATACAAAAATCATGTTCTCGTCTGTTCGTCATGCGGAGCATGTTCGTAACGCTATCAATGTTGGTGTTCACACAATCACTGTTCCATTAAAAGTAATGAAACAATTAACTGAGAACAATTTCACAACATTAGGAACAGACCAATTTATTCAAGATACTCGTTTAATGATGGTGAAAGTAAAAGAGGCTATTAAAGGAATTAATCCATTAGTAACTGAAAATACTTCTGTAACAGATGCTATTGTTAAAATGACTGAATTTGGTTATGGTGCAGTTACTGTAACTAAAGCTGACGGAAGTATTAAAGGTGTATTTACGGATGGTAGTTTAAGAAAATTAATTGGAGAAAAAGGAAGAGATATTTTATCTAAAAATTTATCTGATTTAGAATACCGTGAGCCAATTACAATCGACGCTAATGTATTATTAAATGATGCAAGTAATTTATTTAAGAAAACTAACGTTGATACGATTGTTGTTACTGATGGTGGTAAACCAGTTGGTATGTTAGATATTCAAGACATGAAAGGATAAAAAAGGTCTCGATAGTTTTCGGGATAAATTTACAAAGTGTGAATTAAAGCGTTGACATTTTTTGTAGCGCTTTTTTTTGTTTTGAAGAATAGAAAACAGATTCCGCTAATATTTTAACAGTATCAAAGGCACTGATGGTTGTGTCGTAGGAAAAGCACGATAGTGTTTAATAAAGTGTGTAAAATATCAAAAAAGATACTGTCCAAAAAAGCGTATAAAACTCAGAATTAACGATTTTTATATTTAACGATATAAAAAATGAAAAAAGTGAATTTTACACAATCACAAATTACCGAAATTTTAGATGAGATAGCAAATGGAAAAAATGGCTACCAGCAATTATTACAATTAAGTTTAGAAAGCATTATGCGAGCTGAGCGTAATGAATTTAATGCTGAGCATTCAGATAGCTACAATATTTATGAAGACACTACTCCATATAACAGCTAAGGCTTCGGCTTTTGCAAAAGCGGTAGACAATTAGTTAATTTTCGCTTTGCAAAAGTCTATTAAACATTTATCTTTAAACTAACATTTCGGTAGACAAAGTTTCAAACTCCAAACGGGAATTTAGCTTGAAACCGTTAGCTGCAACCAGACAAAAAATAAACTTGACACTATTAGACAAATACGCGAAGATAATAGCACAAGTTACAACTGTGACTATTTTAATATTTTGTGTTGCTTGCCAAGACAAAAAGTCGCAACCTAAAGACAGTAATTCATTATCCGTAAATATCCTAGACACCGTTGCAATAATATCGTTTCCTAACGTGTTGGCATTAGACACAAATTACACTTGGGTTGACAACAGTGACACAGACTGTTCAAGTTTTCGTAAAATTAGGTATCAAAACAAAAAAGACTCAAGTCATCAGGAAACTGGGTTCATTCATTTGACCCGTCCACCTAAATTCAAAACTTATTTGACATTTAAAACAGAAGAATATATTAATTGCATAAATAGAATTGAGCCACGAAACTTTAAAAGCGAATCTGCTAAATTTGGACGCAACATAATAGCTAATGAAAAAATGAATGGGTGGAATGTTGAAAGAGTAATTGACTTTTCATTTATCAACTCAAACAACATTCAAGTTTATATAACAGGGTATTTCTTGAAAATTAGGCAAAATGAACTTAAAGTGTCTTTTAGCGTTTTAACATTTAATCCTAGAAATAATATTCCTATACAAATTGACTTCGATAAAACGATGCAAAGTTATGACAAACAATTTGCGACAAGCTGCATAGTAACAGTAAGCAATATAGATATAGACTAAACTGGCAGCAGCTAACACAACCTACCAAAAATGCGGGCTGACATCAAAGCATTTGCAATAAATGCCGCTTCGCGAAAGACTCCCGATAGCTATCGGGACATTTTGCATTGCAAATGCGTAGAAACATTCTATCTTTGTTATTAGTATTCGGTTGACGAGTGCCTTGAACCGCACTTCTGGTAGCTTGAAAACATTACCAGCAAGCGTGTATAACAGTTACACTAAAAAAAGAACAATGACAACACTAACAGAAAGTATAAACCAAATCGTTAATTTGACATTAGACGAAAAAATTGCTATAGAAAAAGCATATAACAACTTTGAAATTTCTAAAGGCGAACTTTTTATAGAACAAGGGAAAGTTTGCGATCAGGTGGCTTTTGTGGTTTCTGGTAAGCTTCGCAATTTTTATCTTGATGAAGCTGGAAATGAGGTTACTTGTTTTTTTGTAACCCCTAACAATTTTCTTTCTGCATTTAGTAGTTTTCTAACGAATGCACCGACACATGAAAATATTTCTGCTTTAGAGGATACTGTTCTAAGAACCATCTCAAAAAAAGAATTGGAAGATCTTTGTGAATTAGTTCCGAAGATGCAGATCTTTAGACGGGTTATTGTCGAAAATCTCTTCATTACCATGGAAAAAAGAATCATGATGTTACAGTCTCAATCGGCACACGAACGTTATGAAAAAATGATCAAAGAAAATCCGGAGATACTCCTCAGCGTTCCTCTTCAATACACAGCTTCGTTTCTTGGAATCACACCTCAACATTTGAGTAGATTGAGAAAAGAGATGCAGAAGTAATTTCTTAACAATTGTTCAGTGGATTGGCAGAACGCCTGAATAAGTTTGTTGCATCACTTTAAAATGCAACAATGATGAAAAAATCCGTTCTTATTATTGGAATAGTTAGTCTTATTTCAACTTCCAGTTTCGCTCAAACCGAGCAGAAAAAAAGTAAATATGCCATTGAAACTGATATTCTTTGACCGTTTTTAGTGCAAACAACACGAACGCACTTCACCATTAAACTCTGAGAGAAAGGAAATCTAAGAGGTGATGTGTATGTGGGATTAAACATCGATTTCCCAAGAGATCGCGCCACAGAAGGTCGTTTTGCCGATTACAGTATTGCCAGTGGTTACCGACAATATCTTTGGAAAGGACTGCATCTCGAATTTTCACAAACGACTAGACTGGGCGTATTACAAAACCATGTAACCACGGGAAAAACCTACAACAGCTTTGATTGGTTAGGAACCGGATATATCGGATATAAATTTGAGTTTGCTAAAAAGAAACTATACGTAATTCCTCAGTTTGGGATTGCTCAAGTGCTTTACAAATCCAATCCATGGCCTATTTACGAGGATGAAACCTTAACCAAAGAAGTAGGAGAAATTCCATTTATGTTGGGTTCATTGAGATTTGGGTATAATTTTTAAACTTGAATTTAGGCTTTATAGAAATACTTATGATTTTACAAACAATAATTGGCGGAAATGGTACCATTGGCAAGGAAGTGGCCAAACAACTGCATGACATGAATATTCAAGTCAGAATTGCTTCGCGAACTCCTAAGAAAGTAAACGCAAATGATCAGGTTTTTGAAATGGATGTATTCAACGAACAAAGTCTTTCGGAGGGCAATCAAGGCTTCATCTGTGGTTAATCTAATCCTCGGCTTACCCTATAAGGACCAAGTTTGGCTTGATGGTTTTCCAAGAGCTGCTCGTGCTGTAATAAATGCTTGTAAAAAAGAAGGTGCAAAGCTGGTTTATTCTGACAATGTCTATATGTATGGTCGTGTTGACGGAACCATGACAGAAGATATTCCAAGTAAACCAGATTCTGTGAAGGGCACAGCAAGAATGATTGCTGCAGATTGTATTTTAGAGGCTATAAAAAGTCAAGAACTACAGGCCATGATATGCAGATCCGCAGATTTTTATGGAGACTACCCCTTCTTTGATGTAATTAAGAAAATTGCCGTTGCCTTGCAAAAAAATAAAAAGGCTATGCTTCTTTTCCGTGACGATAAAAAACATAGCATAACCTACATTCCTGATGCCGCTAAAGCAGTAGCGTTTTTGGCTCAGCAACCTGATGCTTATCAACAAATATGGCACCTGCCAACAGATCCTAATACCCTTACCGATAAACAACTTGTTGAACTAGTTGCCGATGTCATTAATAAAGAACCGAGATACAAAGTGATTTCTAAAGGAATGATAAAATTCATTTCCTTCTTCAACGGACAGCTCAAAGAACTAATAAAGCTATCCTATCAGTGGGAAAATGATTATTTATTTAGTAGCGAAAAATTGGAGAAAAAATATAATTTAAAAGCGTTATCCTGTAAAGAAGGCATAACCGATCACCTAAAAAACATTGGTATTCTTAAATAATATATTTTTTATTATAAACAAACTAAATATTTCAATTAAGACAATGTTAATCATTGTTTTGAGTTCAATTGCCCTTCAATCCAATGCGCAAGACTGGAAAAGCGAAAAAAAAGTGAACGTAGTTTTTGGATAAACACAACCGATTTTTGCAAAAGTGTTTAACATAGAGGGAAACTACATTCACAAACTATTGATTTTTGATTACTCGCACGGTGTCTCGTTGGATTTAATCGGAACGACAGTAACTCCGGAGATGAGAGAACAAGGTCTTGCGGTTCATTTGCCTTACACAACCGGTTTTGGAATTGGCTATCGTTTGAAAGAATGGGTTAACGTGAGAATTGAGCCAAAATGGCATCGTTTCGAATTTTATTACGATGATGAAACACAAAATAGTTCAAACCAAATTACCGCATACAATACCATGACCATCGGAATTGGGGTTTACGGCCATTATCAACCCTTCAAAAAATAAAACGTCCTTCTTAAAAGGAATCATGATTTCTCCTAGTATCCGATTTTGGTCCACGATTTCTTCCACCTTGGAAGGAAATAGTTACAACTATCTGAATAAAAATACCGGTAAGTCCGAAGAGATAAAAACATTGGATATTGGCCCTGGATTTACACCTTTTATTTACAATATCAGTATTGGGTACTCTTTTGGCTTGAAAAAGAAATAGTGTTTCCAAATCTGAAGTGTTCAGCATTTCTTAACAATTGTTCAGTAGATTCCTTTTGCAAAGCTTGAATTTTGTTTCATAATTTAAATTAATAAACGTAATGAATAAAAAAATCACCGTCAAAACATGTGGGGCTATCCTTGCCACACTCTTTATTCAAAATACATCTGCACAATCCATAGTGGATGTTGGTGTTGGTGCATCTAATATGGACCGATATAGCACGAACTTGGCTTATCGCCACCAAATCAACGATAATTTTCGGGTTGGTTTCGAAATTCGATATGGTTCGCCCAAATACCGTTTCGTTGAAGCAAAACCTTTTGAAAAAGGATATGCTTGGAGTTTGAGTTTACCTTTGAGTTTCAAGATTGCTGAACAAGATCGAATTAGATTAGATGGCTTTTTTAGACCAGGATTCAGATTCCAGGGGATAATTGACCCGGACAATAATGGAAAGGAAGATAGTCTTCTAAATAGCAGAGCTGTGCTTTTTGAAGCGGGATTACTTGTCAATGTTAAGTTGACAGAAAAGTTGAACTTAAGCAGTGGCGTATTATTACCCACAGCCTTAGAAATTGTACCTACTTCACTTTTCGAATACATGGGTACGCCAAACTTTACCGGTGGGTTAAGTTATCTGGCATCTCCTAAAACAATTGTATTCATTAAAGGCATTACTGGTCCTGCATTTGGCGCCAGTGGCGATACTTACAAATACATTTGGTCAGCTCAAGCCGGCGTACGTTTTACATTCGGAAAAAATCCAACTACTAAATCATTATTGCTCGAACCTTCATTCTAATTTATTAAAAGAAAAAATCATGAAAAAGAATATTATTACAATTATTATTGCCATGTCTGCAATCTTAACAATCAAAGCTCAGGAAGTTTCAAAATCGAATAAAATCGGTTGGTTCATAACGCCGGAAATTGGCGCTATGTTTTTAGAAGATCATATTGGAAATGCGGTTGGCGCCTCCTTTGGTATAAAGGTTTGGAAAGATAGATTGAAAATTGGTATCAATGCATACGGCAGAAGCGGTCCTATAAACCCTAAAACGTTTACGGTAGAGGCATACAATGGTCAAACCTACAAAGGAAACAGAACTTTGCGACTGAGGGCTGACTATGGTACACTTGGATTGATGATAGCACCTACTTTTAACATAAAAAAGATGCAAATAGATGTGCCAATTAGTTATGGAATGGCGGGTGGGGGCTTTTACCTCGTTGGCGAAGACAGAAAAACACCCGATGGCGCAAGGGTAAGCGAATGGGAAAACAAACTTATGAATGGTGAAGATGCAGCATCAGGGAGTTGGTTGGAATTTGGTGTAAGAGGATTTTTCCCTACCAAAATAAAAGGTATTCAAGTTGGAGCAGGTGTTCATTACTCC
The DNA here is from genome assembly GCA_040376995.1 of Flavobacteriales bacterium. Lineage (GTDB taxonomy): Bacteria > Bacteroidota > Bacteroidia > B-17B0 > Aurantibacillaceae > UBA4416. The sequence goes on along the minus strand of JBEIPP010000074.1, from coordinate 1,681 downwards.
ATGGTTCAAGGATGGAAAACCTATTATGACCCGAGCGGAGAATTTTACAATAATAAATTTCGTGCTTCCATGTTTGTGAATTTTGGTTCATATTAACCAATATAAATTTAATTTCAAGGTAAAAGTATGATGAAATAACACCAGTTGGTAACAACGGTTTTGCGTCAGGCGGGGTTTAGTGCTTCGCCTGACGCTTTTTGCTATATTTGAACTTTCGTGCTTTGTATCAAGTGTAATGCTAAAAAGCCCGCCCGAACTCCAAGCCGCCAAACGTCAGGTACCATTTTATGACGACAATATACATTTACATAACATTAATTATTTTGACACTAAGCAGTTGCTCTGACTTGCCAAACGTAGAGAATAATTCTGCGGAAAAAGATTTATCTAAAACGGTTATTGACTTTTTAAAGTGGTACAAAGACAACAACGCGCGATTAAATAATATTCAATTAGTAAACCATCCTAATCAAGACGACACAAGTTCTTACTATACTGTTAATTATGATAGCACAGCGAAATATCTATTTGAACTAAAGAAAAGCGGTTATCTATCAGACGTTTACCTAAACACATTAGACGAACATTTTAAGTCTTCAGGCAAAGAGCTTGCTGAGACAAAGCAAAATGACGGACCAGCAACTGGTTTTGAATGCGATTTTATAATGAAATCCCAAGACTACGAGTCTGACCTAGATTCAATTGATAAAAACACTAAAATTATAGAAACCAAAATTAACAAAGAAATTGGTTATGTTTTAGTTCGCTTTCTTTATGAGGTTGAACTAGAATATCACTTAAGTCGCGTAGAAAATAAATGGCTCATTGACAAAATAAATTAAAATAAGAATAATAAACGACCGCATAACACACGGTTTGCTCAAGCCTTGCAGACATCAAAGCAATTGCAAAATCGGTAGAAAGTTTTTTAATTTTTGCTTTGCAATTGCATAGCAACATAGTATCTTTAAACTAACATTTCGGCAGACAAAGGTTTCAAAACGGTCTGAAGCAAACCGCGAAAACGTTATAAGTAATGGCGGCAAAACTCCGCAGACAATTATGAATTTAGACAATAATATTTGGTCGACTCTCGAAGGAGGTTATAAAATAACTTACGACGCTTCTGCTCCATTAAAAAAATTGCAGTCAACAAATGACAAAACGGAAGCTGATAATGCATTTGCTGAGCTGTGGGACAATCTCCATCATCAGGGAGACGTAGGACTTGCGTCCTACTTATCAGTATCCCATATCGTATTGATCTGCATAGACAAAAAATCTTTTGACTGGAATTATATTGGCTTAACATTAGTAATAGAACATTGTAGACTTTCAGAACATAATCCAGTTTTGCCGACAGAATACCATGAAGAATACTTTAACGCATTAAAAGCGCTAGAACAATATTTGTTAGCCAATTTTAAAAGTATAACTGACCCTGATTCACTTAGGCTTTCACTTGCTCTTTTTGCAACACTAAATGGACAAACGAAACTTGGAAAAGCAATAGAGAATTTAGACGAAGATGTTTTAAATGAATTCTCAGAGCAATACTAAATACGGCAGATTTCTATGATTAATTTTCACTTGTTGAAAACTATTTAAGCTGCCATTTTAACAAAAGGTGATTGCCTTTTAATAACGGCTGTTACTCTATGCACAAGCTTATTCCTTATTG
>JBEIPP010000060.1:0-17177 GCA_040376995.1 Flavobacteriales bacterium | reverse complement strand
GTTGAAGAGTTAAATTTACTTCCTCACCCTGAAGGTGGTTACTATAAAGAAACTTATCGCTCAGAAGGAAAAATCACTCAAGCTTGCCTATCATCAGATTTTAAAGGTGATAGAAATATAGCAACAGGAATTTACTTTTTAATAGAGAAAGGAAATTTTTCCGCTTTACATAAAATTAAAAGTGACGAAACATGGCATTTTTATTATGGTGATGCTTTAGAAGTAATTGAAATTAGTGAACAAGGCAATTTAAGCATCACTCAAATTGGCTCCAATATTTTAAAAGGAGAAACTTTTCAATATACAGTGAGAGCAAATACATGGTTTAGTTCTAGAGTTTTTGGTAATGGAAATTTTTCTTTAGTGGGTTGCACAGTTTATCCAGGTTTTGATTTTAATGATTTTGAATTAGCCAAACGAGATAAGTTAATTCAATTATTTCCACAACACAGTCAATTAATTTCAGAATTAACACGATTATAAATATGCATAAAAACAAAAACCCTTCGCTTGCATTTATCTTTACAACCATTTTAATTGACTGCATTGGATTTGGAATTATTATTCCCATTATCCCAATATTAATTAAAGAATTAAATGGCAGTGATGTATCAGAGGCTAGTACTGTTGGAGGCTGGTTATTATTCTTGTATGCCTTCATGCAATTTATTTTCGCTCCAATTCTAGGAGGATTAAGCGATCAATATGGCCGTAGACCCGTTTTATTATTGGCATTATTGGGTTTAGGGTTAGACAATTTTTTATTAGCCTTTGCTCCTAGCTTAAGTTGGTTAGTTATAGGAAGAATAATTGCAGGTATTTGTGGCGCAAGTTTTAGTACGGCAGGAGCTTATATTGCGGATATCAGTAGTAAAGAAAAACGTTCGCAAAATTTTGGATTAATTGGAGCTGCATTTGGTGTAGGCTTTATCATTGGACCTTTACTTGGTGCATTATTTAGTAAAATTGATATTCGTGCACCATTTATGGTAGCTGGTTGTTTATCGATGTTGAATTTTTTATTTGGTTTATTTTTTATTCCAGAATCTTTAGCTCCTGAAAATAAAAGAAAATTTGATTTTAAACGTGCAAATCCATTAGGTGCATTTATTAATTTAAAACGATATCCATTACTAACAGGCTTAATTATAGGTCAATTTATATTATACGTTGCTGGAAAAACAATTGAAGTTATTTGGGGATACTACACTATTTTAAAATTTAATTGGAACGAACAGGAAATAGGTTACTCTCTGGCATTTGTAGGTGTATTGGTATCGCTCGTTCAAGGTGGATTAATCAGATGGTTTATTCCTAAATATGGTCAGGCAAAAGCTATTTTTTATGGCATTGTTTTTTATGCGGTGGGTTTATTTTGCTTTGCCTTTGCAACAAATAGTTGGATGATGTATGCATTTTTAGTTCCTTATTGTTTAGGAGGCTTATGCGGTCCTGCTTTGCAAGGAGTTATATCTAATCATATCCCTGAAAATGAACAAGGTGAAATTCAAGGCTTAAATACCTCGTTAATGAGCATTTCTGCTATCATAAGTCCTTTGATTATGACGAACTTATTTTATCAGTTTTCTAAACAAGATACATCTGTCTATTTTCCTGGAATATCATTTTTTATAAGTGGAATTTTATCAATTATAGCTGCCATTATTATTTACTTCTCATTAAAAAGAATTAAATTAGATTAATAATAATCTTGAGCATAAAAACATTTGAAATAAATGCCTTTTTATGACCATTCATGATGATTTGCTAATTGAATTTAAAGTAAAAGCTAACATCAATTTAGAATCAAAAGATGTTTGGCAATCAAGAGACCTATCTGTAGATTATCTTCCAGGAAAAAAATTTTATGTTTTACTTGAAGGAGATGATGACGCAAGTGTTTATGGAGAAGCCAGAAGAGTTGGCGCCTCTGAAGAGTTCACAAAACATGTAGCCGCATTGGCATTATATAGTAATAAAGCGTACGAAAGAATTACAGGGAGTTTATTTTTAAAAATAAATACACCTAAAGTTCCAACTGATTTTTTTGATGATAGAGAAAAAGCAATTGCTTGGCTAAAAATCAAACAAAAATCCATACGATAATTGTTGTTATTTATTAGTATTTTTTAGTATCTATTATTACAATATATCATTATATTTATGCTTAATATTATATAAATTATGTGTCGATTATTACTTCTTATTTTTGTTTTCATAAACATTTCTATAACATTCTCTCAAGGAAGTTTACCTCCTGGAACTTATACGAGCACTAATAAAAAAGCAATCAAATACTTTGAAGAAAGTAAAAAGATGTTTCAAATAAGAAAAGATGCTGAAGCTGAAAAATTAATTAAAAAAGCAATAGAAGAAGATCCTCAATTTATTGAAGCTCAATCAGCGTACGCTGATTTTTTAATGGGAAATAATAGAATAAAAGAAGCTATTCCATTATATGAAAAAGCAATAGCTTTAAATCCAAAAATATTTATTGATAATAATTATTACTTAGGCGGTGCTTATCTAAACCAAGCTTTATACGAAAAAGCAATTCCCTGTTTTGAAATTATTTTAAAAACAGAAAGAATAAACCCGAATTTAAAAGACGAAGCTGCTCGATATTTAAAAAACGCACGATTTGGCTCTGAAGCTATCAAACATCCTCAACCATTTAAACCTGTTAATGTTGGGGAAGGAATTAATACTAGCGAATATGAATACTTTCCTGCCCTAACTGCCGATGGTAATACGTTTTTATTTACAAGAAATATTAGAGAAGGCGAAGGTGTAAGCGCACCAAGACAAGAAGATTTTTATGTGAGTAAAAAAGCAAATGGAGTATGGCAAACATCTAATCCTATTTCATCAGTTAATACCCCCGGAAACGAAGGCGCTCCATCATTAAGCGCTGATGGCGAAATTATGTTTTTTGCATCTTGTATGGAAATGACAGGAGACTATGGTTCTTCTGACAGAAAAGGATATGGAAGTTGTGATATTTTTTACGCCCAAAAAATTAATGGTAAATGGAGCAAGCCAAGAAACGCAGGTTCTATAATTAATACTAAAAATTGGGAAACGCAACCAAGTTTTAGTAGTGATGGAAAAACATTATATTTTATCAGAGGAATGGTAGCTAGAGATGGTATCAAAAATCCTGATATATACAGTTCTACCATTGGTGAAGATGGAAAATTTTCAGAACCAATAAAATTATCTGATAATATAAATACTCCTTTAGGCGAAGAAAGTGTATTTATTCATCCTGATAATCAAACATTATACTTTAGTAGCGAAGGCCATCCTGGCATGGGAGGTTTAGATATTTTTGTAAGTAAAAAACAAGCAGATGGCAGTTGGGGAAAGGCTGTTAACTTAGGCTACCCAATTAATACATTTAGTGACGAAAACAGTTTATTGGTTGATGCCAATGGAAAATTAGCCTATTTTGCTAGCGAAAGAGAAGGCGGATTTGGTGGGTTAGATATTTATCAATTTGAATTACCAGAATCTGTTCGTCCTGAAAAAATCACTTACGTAAAAGGCTTAACCTACAATGCAAGAACTAAAGTGCCTGTTGAAGCATCTTTTGAGCTAATAGATTTAGAAACCCAACAATCCGTAACAAGTGCTTATAGCAATAGTGCAGGAGAGTTTTTAGTAACATTAACTTCAAATCATAATTACCTAGTAAATGTAAGTAAACCAGGTTTCTTATTTTACAGTGATAATTTTTCATTAAAAGATAAAGTAGCAGATTATAACAAACCATACAAATTACAAATTCCATTACAGCCAATTGATACAGGCATTATCGAATTAAAAAACATTTTTTTTGATGTCAATAAATGGGATTTAAAAGCAGAGTCAAAAGCCGAATTACAAAAAATTATTACTTTCTTAAAAGCTAATCCAACATTAAAGGTTGAGTTTAGCGGGCATACAGATAATAGTGGGGATAAAGCATTTAATAAAACTCTTTCTAATAACAGAGCAAAAGCTATTTATGATTATGTTATAGAAAAGGGTAATTTACCAGCTACTAACTTATCATATAAAGGTTATGGTGATACTAAACCAAAAGCCCCTAACGATACTCCTGAAAATAAAGCTAAAAATAGACGAACAGAACTTAAAATATTAAGTAAATAAACTAGATTAGCTTATTCATGATTATTGGAAAACACATAAAAAAACAATACGGTTCTATTGAAGTGTTAAAGGGCGTTGACATACATATCAAAGAATCTGAAGTAGTTTCTATTGTTGGTTCATCAGGAGCTGGTAAAACAACACTTTTAACAATTTTAGGAACATTGGATAAACCTAGTTCTGGAGAAATAGTATTTAACGGAGTTAATATCACTTCTTTAAACGAAAAAAAATTAGCAGCTTTCAGAAATCAACATATAGGTTTTGTATTTCAATTTCACCATTTATTACCAGAATTTACAGCTATAGAAAACATTTGCATACCAGCATTTATTAATAAAATATCTAAAAAAGAAGCTGAACTAAAGGCTAATAAATTACTAGATCTATTGGGATTGACTCATCGAATAAATCATAAACCATCAGAATTATCAGGTGGTGAACAACAACGTGTAGCAGTGGCAAGAGCGTTAATCAACAATCCTAAAGTGATTTTTGCAGATGAACCAAGTGGAAATTTAGATAGTGAAAATGCGCAAAATTTACATCAACTATTTTTCAAATTAAGAGATGAACTAAAACAAACCATTGTTGTTGTAACTCACAACGAAACATTAGCGAGTATGGCTGATAGAAAATTAATTATGAAAGACGGACAAATTCAATAATACTAATCATCAGTTTCTTTTCTGAAATATCAATCACCGAACTAAGAGCAATTATCCATAGGAGAAATGCTAAAAAGCTATCTAAACTTAATAGGATTCTTTTATGGATTAACTATGCGTTTATTATTGGCCTTATTGGCTCTATCGCATCTAAATATATTTCACCTTATCATTTTTGGATACTAGCTTTTTTGGGACTTGCATTTCCTGTTATACTATTAGCTAATATAATATTTACAATATATTGGTTTGCGCAATTTAGAGTTCATGCAGCATTCTCATTAATTGCTATTTTATTAAGTGCAAAAACATGTTTAGGATTTATTCAAATAGATTTTACATCAGATAAAACTTCTAATAAAGACATCAAAATCATGACGTACAACTCAATGCTATTTGATTTATATAATTGGAAAAAAAATAATGAAAGTAGAAATTTAATTTTAACCTCATTAGCAGAAGAGAACCCTGACATATTGTGTTTGCAAGAATTTTACACCTCTGAACAAAAAAATGATTTCAATAATATTGATACGGTAACGGGGTTATTAAATGCAAAAAATCATCATGTTGAATTTACAACAACATTAAGAACCTTTGATCATTGGGGAATTGCAACTTTTACAAAATTCCCTATTATAAAAAAAGGAAAAATTGAATTTAATACAAGTGCAAATAACATATGTATATATACAGATATAATAGTTAAAAAGGACACTATTCGTATTTATAATATGCATTTACAATCTATCAGGTTTAATAAAGCTGACTATAAATTTATTGATCAAGTAAAAAATGACACAATTGATACAAAAGATGAAATGGAGAAAAGTAAAACCATTTTAAGGAGATTAAAACGTGCTTTTGTAAAAAGAGCTATTCAGGCTGATGCTATTGCTGCGCATATTGAAAATTGTAAATATAAAGTGATTGTTTGTGGCGATTTTAATGACACCCCTGCATCCTATGTATATAATACAGTAAGAGGTAATTTAAAAGATGCTTATGTTGAATCTGGTGCTGGTTTTGAGCAAACCTATGCTGGTAAATTTCCTAGATTTAGGATAGACTACATTCTTCATAGTAAAGAATTTACAAGCAAAAATTACCATCATCTTACCGAAACTTTAACTGACCACTACCCTATTATCAGTTATATTTCTTACTAATCAAAAAACAACCAGTTTAATCCGAATTTAAACGCTCTATCATTTTGTAAATAATTGGGTGTTAATGAATAATTAGTTCCTAACAAGCCTTGGTTTACATGATCTATTTTAATAAAGAATCTAACTGGTTTAATGCGAGCATTTAAAAAGAAATCTACATAAGGATAATCTCCAACTGTTGTTTTGGTTTGCACATAATATTGATTGGTAGCTGGCATATAAGCATATCCATAAAACGAACTAATATATTGTGCATTAAACCCAATTTGTATTTGTAAAGCTTTCTTAAATAAATTACCCTGATAATATAATGCTCCATTAATCACATGATTTGGAACACTTACAATAGACTGATATGATGAACTTTGATAATTATATTTAGCACCAATTCCTAAATGTTTAAACAATAAAACATCTTTATGTATAAAAGCTGAAATATTTTGAATAGCAATGGTTGTTTGCTCAGGAACAGCTAATTCATTAAAATAAATCAAATTCTTAATGTTCTGATATACAATCCCAACATCAAAACGATTATCTGTTGTAGATAAAGAAAGTAATGCTTGCGTTTTATCGGTTGGAGAAAAATTATTTTTCCAGATATAATGGTTGCTTGTCCATGTATTAAAAATAAAATCAGGATGACGCTTTTCAACATTCACATTAAAATTTAATGCAAAAGAAACATTAACTATCTTTTTTAAATATTTATTATTAATATCCAAACTATAATCATTTGCGTTTGGTCCACTAAAAACGTAATTAACTTTAACCAACCCATTATACTTATCATCGTTAAAATAAAAGCCCGCATTCGCCATTTGATTTATGAATACAGAATCGGCGTATTGATATACTTGATTAATCTCATTTTTATATCCAATTTTAATTTTAGAATTCATTGAATTCATTTTTAGTGTATAATTCAATCCATTACTAATTCCCCTCCAATGAGATGAATCATGGGTAGAAATGGTATCTAAATAAAACACGTTATAATAACCTTCAGATGCAATATTTGCATCAGTATATTTAGTGTACGTGCCAGAGTAGTTCAATTGATAATCTATAAAATGAGATAACACAGCAGAACTATCTTCATTTTTATTTAACCTAAACCACGGATTAAAATCTACTGTTGTATTTCTAAATTCACGTTTAGCATTATTTAAATTAACCCGAAGTAGCATCTTGTTAATATTAACATTTTCAATAAAAGAACTATCATTTGTAATACCACCATTTTCTTGATGTTTTAATTTATTATATAAAACATAGGCATAATAGCCTACTCTACTATTTTTAGAAGTATAATTAGAACTTGCATAAAAATTATTAGTAAAACTTTGCTGATGTTTATAAAAACCAATACCACTGTAACGATTAAAAGCTAATGATATATTTAATTTACTTTTAAATGTATTTGAGAATAATAGTTTAAATAACTGTTCTTGTTTGCTTCCAGCAATACCAGTCAAGTTGGCATAAGGCCCTTTAGTTTGATAATACTTAACCTCGTCAACGTTAATCATATCAATTTGATAAGGAGCCGTTAACATATTAAACCCTAAAGGTTTTGATTGGTAGCCGATATAAATTGGGGCTGATGCTTGACCTAAATTTCCATTAGTATTTCGGGGGAAATAATTTTGAAGATTTGTGATAGAGGTATCAATTCTTAAATAATTAAAATTCAACAAATTAGTCTTATCGCCGTTCGACAATGTATTAATAAAGCTACTATCCGATGGATATTTAATCTGAGCAGTTAAAGTGTAAGACAAAAACACAAAACACAGTAGTACACTACCACAAAAAGTATATTTATGTTGATTCATTAAATCCTGGAAACTGAAACTAAAATTTTTCGAAGAAATGTTCTTCAACATCAAAGGTAGACTTTATACCAACTTGTTTAAAATCTGACTCTAACCATTTTGAAGCTGTTTGACGCCCACGTTCTTTTAAACTTAATAAAAAGTCCCAAGAAGTATTCATTTTGCTACTATAGCTTAATTGGCTTAAAGCGTCATAACCAGAAATTGTATGTACAAAAATTTCACGATTAGCTTTATCATCCGTTTTTAAAATTCCGTTTCTTAATAATTCATTTCGATAATGGATTAATTTCATTTCATTAATTAAACTACTATTAAAAGAAATTTCATTAACTCTATCTGCAATATCTCTAGCTGAAGTTGGAACAGAACTAATATTGATTGAATTTATTTTAATTAATACGATATCATGTAAATTAGTATTTGTAATTAATGGAAAAATAGGAGGATTACCCATATAACCACCATCCCAATAATATTCACCATCTATTTCTACAGCTTGAAATAACTGAGGAAGACAAGCTGAAGCTAATACTGAATCAACCGTAATATCTTTATTACTGAATATTTTAGCTCTATTAGTTTTTACATTGGTAGCACAAATAAACAATTTCTTTTTGCTATACATGTGTAACTCTTTAAAATCAATTAAATCCGTTAAAATATCGCGTAGTGGATTATAATTAAAAGGATTAAAATTGTAAGGAGACATATACTGGGTCATGTTATTGTATAACATATAACCAGGTGAGTTGTGTATATCTCCATCACTAAATAGCTTATCAAACGCACTGGGCTGAAAAAAACTACCAGCTTGAGCAACTTTACGCCAAAGAATTTCAAGCATTTCCTTAGCTTTAACAGGACCTCCAACGTGCAAGCCATAAGCACAAACTAATGCATTTACAGCGCCTGCACTAGTGCCACACATAGCATCAGCAACAATATACTCTGCCTCTAATAATCTATCTAAAACGCCCCAAGTAAAAGCGCCATGTGCGCCACCACCTTGTAAAGCAATACCAACTTTTTTAATTTTTTCAGAACTACTCATTTAATATCTTTTACTATTTGTAAATGTTAAACCAATTTAGCACTTCAATAGACTACCAAATATAACAAAATAACTTTATTAATAAAATTAATTAAGACGAGATAGAAATAACGACAGATTAACCCAAAAAGACTGATGTTAAAGTTTTTCCTTCACAAAAGCCAACATTTTGTTATACAAATGTGTTCTTGTGTAACCGCCGTAAATACCATGATTTTTATTAGGATATACCATAAAATCGAATGGAATATTATTTTTAACTAAAGAGTTTGCTAATTCCATAGAATTTTGAAAATGCACATTATCGTCGCCACTGCCGTGAACTAATAAAAAATCACCTTTCATTTGCTTTGTATAATTTACAGGAGAGTTATCTTCATAACCGCTCTTGTTATCTTGCGGTTTACGTAAAAAACGCTCTGTATAAATATTATCATAAAACTTCCAATTAGTTACTGGAGCAACTGCAATTGTTGATTTAAAATAATCTGCTCCTTTTGTAATTAATAATGCTGCCATGTAGCCACCATAACTCCATCCTTGAAAGCCAATACGTGTTTTATCAACATAAGGTAAATTGCCTAAATACTTAGCAGCATCTATTTGATCTAGAGTTTCTAATTTCCCTAACTGTAAATACGTACAGTGTTTAAATTCTCTTCCACGGCCAAGAGTTCCTCTTCCGTCTACACACACTACCATATAACCTTCTTGGTTTAATAACGAATGCCACCAAAAATCAAACGTTTCCCATGCATTATTACATTCATTTGACCCTGGCCCATTATAAGCAAACATATATACTGGATACTTTTTATTTGGATCAAAGTTTTGTGGTTTCATCATCCAGCCGTTTAATTCTACTCCATCTGTATTTTTAAAAGTAAAAAACTCTTTAGTAGATAATTTATACTCTTTCATTTTTGTTTTTAAATCAGCATTATCTTCTAATACTTTCACTAATTTACCATCAGCACTGTGCAATTCGTAAACTGGGGGTGTATTTGCATTTGAATAAGAACTCACATAATATTTTAAACCTGCACTAAAATCGGCGTTAGTTGTACCATCCGCAATTGATAAACGTTTTTTATTTGAGCCATCTAATTTAATACTATAAATATCTCTATTAATTTGTCCTTGTTCTGAAGAAACATAGTATATGGTATTTAATTTTTCATCATAACCATTAAATGAAATCACATCCCATTTACCTTTAGTAATTTGATTAATTAATTTACCAGAATTATCATAGTAGTATAAGTGATTGTAATTATCGGCTTCGCTGCTCCATATAAATCCTTTATTATTAGGTAAAAACGTTAAATCATCAGTAATGTCAATGTAAGTTTTAGCTTCTTCCATTAAAATCGTTTTTGCTGACCCATCGTTTACATTCGCATACATTAATTCTAATTTATTTTGTAACCGATTCATACGTTGTATCGAAAGTATATTTTTATCTGTTGTCCATTGAATACGAGGAATATAAATATCTGTTTCTTTACCAATATCTACAGCTATTGTTTTAGTGCTTGCTAAATCATAAATATGAACAGATAAAATAGAATTATCTTCGCCTGCTTTTGGGTATTTAAAAGTTACTTTGTCAGGATATAAATTATTGTTGTAAGTATCAAAGCTATACTCTTTTACTTTACTTTCATCAAAACGAACAAAGGCCAATTTGCTACCATCAGCATTCCACTCAAAATAGTTTGCTTTACTAAATTCTTCTTCATAAACCCAATCAGCCCAGCCATTCTTAATCTCATTGTTTTTACCATCTGATGTCACTTGAATTTCTTTTCCACTTTCTAAATCTTTAATAAATAAATTATTAGTACGAACAAAAGCTACTTTATTTCCTAGTGGAGAAAAAGTAGCAAACATTTGTTTTCCGTTTGAAGACAGCTCTGAGATTTTACCAGTTTTTAAATCATACACATAATTATTTTCGACAGAAGAACGACGATAAATCTCTTCGGCATCAGTTGCAAAAAACAATTTGGTTTCATCTGGACTAAAAGAATAACCACTAATATCAATAGTTTTTTCTCCAACTTTTACATTAGCTCCTTTTACCAAAACTGCTACTTTTTTACCAGATTTTAAATCATATTTTACAATATTATCAAAATCACCATCTTTTTCTAAATCTGTATAATGTAATCCATCTTTCATAGTATTAAAACCACCCGCAGAGGCTGGCATAAATGCATATTTACTCCAAATATCATCTACTGATATTAATTTTTGCGACAATCCATTTAACGCTATTAAAGAGAAAACAGATATTGATAAAAAAAAAGACTTCATAAAAGAGCTATTTAAAATTAAAGCATGAAGTTAAACACTTACTCCCTATTAACAAACACTATTTTACTCAAACGGTAGCGTTGTTAAATAAATGACTAAAATGTTATTTGAATTTTTATTAGATTAGCATAACCAATTAACTAACGTATGCAAACTTTCAGAACCATTATCATTGACGACGAAGAAAATAGCCGCAGCAATACTAAAAGTATGTTGGCTAGCTATTGTCCAGAAATAGAAGTAATTGCTGAGGCTTCGAGTGGTATGGAAGGAAAAAAATTGATTCAGGACTTAAAACCTGAGGTAGTTTTTTGCGACATTAATATGCCTGGAATGAATGGCTTGGAAATGATTGACGGGCTTGTTCATCGTGATTTTTGCCTTATATTCCTAACAGCATATAGCGAACATGGCATTAATGCGGTTAAAGCTGGGGCAATTGATTACCTATTAAAACCATTATTATTAGGTGAGTTACAAGGCGCTGTAAAAAAAGTAGTTAAACACTATGAAAATAGAAATACTACTGCTCCAACTTTAGGAAATGACAAAAACTTAGTTTTAATTAATCATAGCAAAGGTTTTACTTTAATAGATTACAAGGATATTGTTTGGCTAGAAGCATCAGACAACTACACTAATATATATTTAAACAACACTAAAAAAATTGTTGCCTCAAAAACATTAAAAGAGTTTGAAGCGATTTTACCAACTAACGTGTTTTTTCGAATTCACCGTTCATCTCTAATAAACATTGATTTTATAAAAGAATATTCAAATGCAGAAGGTGGAACTATTATTATGACAGATGGAACTAGTATTCAGGTTTCAAAAGCTCGTTCTCAAGAATTTGCTGAGTTCTTAAAAACAAGAGCTGTTACACCTAAATAAACAATTTTTTATTGAAGTTTTAAAACACAACCGTTTCTAAAAAACGACGACTCGTTAGCACTTCTATTTCCGAGAAATAAAAGTCATTTAAATCTTCCGTAACTATATACTTACAACCACTGTTTAATGCAGAGTAATACTGTAAGCCGTCTTCAAAATCATGAATTTTCTTATTAGAATTCGTGTCTTTTACAGTTTTATCATTAACTGTAGTAATCTGTAATTTACTAATCAATAAATCTATTTTATGTCTTGCTTGGGCATTACCACATTTTTTTTCGGCAAAATAATAGGCTATTGCTAAACATAAAGGGGATGTGTAAAATTTATATTTTGAACTATCTGCTAAACTTAAAACCCTTGAACTATAAGTGAAAACAGGATACTCTTTATTTAGAACAGAAACCAAAATATTAGCATCTAAAAACACTTTCATTTTTTTCTATTTCTATACTCCTCCTTAATTAAAGGGCGTTTTTTAGAAGATGTTTTATACTCCGCACTACCTTCTGCAACTTCATTTACCCAATCAGCTAATGGAAAATCTTCTAAGGATTGGTATTGATTAGATGTAATCTTATCTAATAAATGCTCCATCAAACGAGACAAACTAATATTTTGAGACTCTGCATATCGCTTAGCCTTTTCTATAATTTGTTTATCAAATGACAAGGTTATTTTTGCGTCCATCACACCATTTTTTAAATTATACGACAAAAATAATTATTTTACACGTATAAAACAAAAAAAAACAACTCATTTTTCCTAAAAGCCTTAATAAGAGCGAACTTTAACATATTTTTCTTATTTTTATATACTTTATAATGCTACACAAAAACATATTTTCATTTATCATTTGTGCCTGTTTATTTGTAATAAATACTCATGCTCAAAATCGTAGTTTTTCGTTTCAACACTATGGTCCAGAGGATGGATTAAGCAACGCCAATGTATTTGCAATTAAACAAGACAATACTCATATTTTATATTTAGCAACCGAAAATGGTGTTTATAATTTTGACGGTTATAAATTTGAAAAAATCAAACCCAAAACACCTTTAAAATCAAATTACATACGTAACATTGGATTTAATCAAGACGATAACTTAATTATTATAAATCGTAGAGAAGGAATTTATGAATACAATAAAAAGAAAAATGATGTTTCTTATGTAAAGTACTTAGTTTTTAATAATTCTGTAGATGAGTTAATACTAGATCATCAATACGGTTATTCGCTTAGTGATCAAATCTCAGCATCTGCAATCGAATTAAGAACAGGAGTAATAAGTGGCGATAATGTTCGAGAAAAAGATAAAAACAATCAAGCATTTGCTATTTTTAAAACTAAACAAAATCAAGTTTTGATTGGAAGAAGCGATGGCTTGTATCAATTTAAAAATGGACAACAAGAAAAAATAAACCTTAAAAAAAACATTCCAGTATACTCATTAACAGAGGATATAAATGGAACCTTATATGTAGGAAGTGATAATGCTATTTATTGTATAAAAAACAATAAAATAGTTAAAACAATTCCTGTAAAAACTCAAAAAGCTAACAGTTTTTTTAGCGCTAACAATATTGCTCGGATAAGTAAATTAATCGTTGATAAATACAATCGTATTTGGTTTACTAATAATCCCGATGATAATTTATATTTAATAGACAATGACATTACTTATGATGCTTTTGACTTATTGGGAATTGATAAGGTTTTAATTAACTGTATTTTTAAAGATACAGACGATCATATTTGGATAGGAACCTTTAATGATGGTGTTTATTTTATTCAAAATCCAAAACTTCATAATATTTCATTTACTTCTGACCGAAAAATATTACCAGTAAGTAGTGCTGCTTTTATAGAAAATAGCATTGTGGTTGGAACTAACAACGGCTTATTTATTTTTGATAAAGATCATGACAACAATCAAACGGTAATTACTCCAGATGAATTATTTAACGAAACCGTTTATGGCATTCATCCTTTAGGAAACAATATCATTTATTCAAAAATAAATTCTATCTCAAACACTAAACGTTTTTTCTTAATAAACAATTCCTATTACAACTTCTCTCCAATTGCCTCTCGACTATTTAATTATTGTAAAAATCCTTCAGAAGCTTATATGGCAGATGGGACTGGAACTTTGTATAAAATAAAAAATTATACTTCCGAAAAATTTACGGTAATTGACACTTTAGTATCCTTTCCTGATTACAGAACCAAAATTAATACTATTTATGAGTCTACTGATAATTTATTTATAGGAACATCTGATGGTTTAAACATCTATTCGTTTAAAAATAAATCTTATAAAAATTTCACTAACCAGTTATTTAGTTATGGTATTAATCAAATCGAACATTATAATAATAAAACCTATATAGCACACGAAAACGGCATCACTATTTTTGAAGATTCTACTTTAATTCAGCAAATTGGAGACCAACAATTAACAGCCGTAAAAAAAATAAAGTTTTACAAAAACCGTATTTGGATTGCAACATTGGATGGATTATTTATTTGTGATAGTAAATTTAATCCCATTGTAATCTACAATAAATCAAATGGTTTACTATCAAACACTATTAATGATATCGTGTTTGAAGGTAGTAACTGTTGTATATGTAGCGATAAAGGAATCACACTTTGTTCAATAGATGATTTATTAAACCAAGTTAGAATTGCTAATAAATTATTTATTACAACAATTGATGCAGACGGAAGTTTATTGGAATTAAAAAATAATACTTTAAAATTAAACAGTTCACAGTCCGACGTTATGATTAGTTTTTCTAGTCCTTTGTATGTAAAACCAAATAAACAATATTATAGATATAGATATTTCAATAAAAACAACAAAGGTTGGTTTAACCTTGAAAATAGGCAAATTCACTTAACATCCATTGATGGCGGAACTCACCAACTAGAAATTATATGTTCCTATGATGGCATTAATTGGTCTGATCCTATTACTATTTCGATTCAAAAAGACATCCCATTTAAACAAACTATTTGGTTTATAGCATCTATTGTTTTGGGGTTACTCTTATCTATATTAATTATCGTTTTTTTCTGGATAAAACGCGTAAGAACAAAAGCAACAAGACGTGTTCAAGAAGATAGGCAAGTAAATTTATTAAAACATCAAGCAATGAACTCTTTAATGAGTCCTCATTTTATTTTTAACTCTTTAACCTCTATTCAAAATTACATCAACTTAAACGACTCTTTAAAAGCAAGTGAATACCTGGCAAAATTCTCTCGTTTAATCCGAATGATTATCGAAAAAGCCTCTCAAAGTGAGATATCATTACACGAAGAATTAATACGATTAAATTATTATTTAGATTTAGAAAGAGAACGTTTTAAAGGAAAATTTGATTTCCATATACATGTTGCAGAAGAAATAAACACATTTGATATAAAAATACCAAATATGATTATTCAGCCATATGCCGAAAACTCTATCATACATGGCATTTTGCCAAAACACGAACATGGTAATTTAAATATCAGTTTCAAAAAAGTAAATGAAAATACCTTACTTATTATTATTGAAGACGATGGTATTGGATTTAATAAGGCTAAAGAAAATGCAAAAATTGGTCATAAATCTCTAGGAACTAAAACCATTGAAAACATTTTAGAACTAAACACCAAATTAACTGGTAAAAAACAAAAAGTAGAAATAATCGACAAATCAGATTTAAAAACCTCTGAACACGGCACAAAAATCACAATTTCTTTGCAGATTTAATCCTCAAATAATTATCATAAATTAACACATAGCATCATAACAAGCACACAACATTTGTAATTACTTGAACATCAAAAAAAACATATTCATATTATTATTTAATGCAGTGCTATTTAACTTAACTGCTCAAGTTAAACCACTTAATTTATTGCCTGACACAACAATTATTTGTGCTGGTGATTCATTTCTATTGAAATTCCCTGAAAATCAAATAAGTAAATCTGCAACCTACAACTGGCAAACACCAAAAGCAATAATTGTTCATTCAAAGCAATTATATATAAAATACAAAGGAATGCATGTTGTGAAAATTTACGACGGAAAAAAATTATTAATTGACACTACTTATTTAAAACTAAATGAAAAGCCTCGTATAAAAATACGAGATACTATATTGTGTGGTGGCTCAATAATTATATCAGCAAAAAACAAGGCGTATAAATATTCGTGGAGCACAGGAGAAAATGGAGATCAAATAAAAATTGATAAACCTGGTATTTATTGGGTTAAAGCAAATAACAAAGGTTGCTTCATAACGGACACTTTTAGAGTAGCTGCTGGAAATTCCATTGTTCCTAATTTTGGGAAAGAATTACTGATTTGTGAAAATGAAACTAATAGAATACTCTCGGTAAAAGCTCCTATCGATGTAAAACTATATTGGAATACAGGGGCTAACACTGCTAGCATCAATGCAAACAAAGAAGGCATATATTGGATAAAAAGCACTTCAAAAACATGTGGTACAAAAACAGATAGCGTTACTGTAAAATATAAAAACTGCGAGTGCGATATTTATATCCCTAATAATTTTACACCCAACGACGATGATAGAAATGATTTGTTTTACCCAGTTTTCCAATGCGACTACTCTTACTTTTTATTAACTATTATGGATAGATGGGGCAATATCGTTTATACATCAAACAATATAAATGGTAAATGGGATGGAAAATTTAAAAGCAATCCTTGTCCAGATGACGTGTATGTTTTCCGACTTGAGGCCATTCAAAAAAGTAATGACAAAAAAATAGTTCGTAACGGACATATATCTCTTTTCAGATGATAAAATCAAAATCTTCCGTTATTTTATTGCTAAATAGTTTTATTTATCTTATGCTAACATCAGCAAGTTTTGATCAAGATGCTTTAGCCCAGATTATGCATTAGGAATAATAATGAGAGTTGAAAGCTTAATAAAACAGACACTTTTTTGACTGAAGCATAGTAACCACTATGATGAAGGAGAAAAAGTGGCAAAGCGTTCTGTTTTGAAGAGGTTTCAGCTCGTAATAGATTTTCTAATGCGTAATCTG
>JBEIPP010000143.1:0-7948 GCA_040376995.1 Flavobacteriales bacterium | reverse complement strand
GGGCAAAAAGGGATGCTGCCGGGACAACAAGGACAAGGAATGAGTGAACAGCTTGCTAAAATGGCGGCTCAGCAAGAGGCCTTAAGGCGTCAAATGCAGGGAATGATGGATAAGATTAAAAAAGAAGGCGGTTCAAATCCTGGAGGAAATATTGCAGAAATGATGGAACAAACTGAAAAAGATATAGTTAACCGTCAAATTACTCAAGAAACGATGAAACGCCAGCAAGATATCATAACTAAACTTTTAGAAAGCGAAAAAGCAGAACGAGAACGTGAGCAAGACGAACAAAGGAAAAGTAATGAGGCAAAAAATCAAAATTTAAGTAACCCTACGGAATTTTTAGAGTATAAAAGACTTAGACAAAAAGAATTGGAGTTGTTAAATACGGTTTCGCCGAGTTTAACACCTTATTACAAGCAAAAAGTTAATGAATATTTTAATAGCGTAAATAAATGATAATGATACCAGCTAAGGGAGAAAAACTAGATATTACTTCTACATCTGAAAACATACGATTAGTTGAGCGTTTGGTAGAGGATGTGTGCGATGTGTTTAATTTAAATGAAGACAATTACGGTAATATTTTAATTGCCGTTACCGAAGCGGTTAATAATGCCATGTACCATGGCAATCAAGGAAATCCAGATAAACATATTAAAATAGGTTTTGAATCATACGAAAAAAACATTTGTTTTTCGGTAGCTGACGAAGGACGTGGTTTTGATTATAATAATTTACCCGACCCTACAGATCCAGCAAATATAGATAAACCAAACGGACGCGGTGTTTTTTTAATGAAAAACTTAGCTGATAAGGTTGAATTTAATAACAATGGACAAGAAGTGTTATTGACGTTTAATTTGAATTAATGGTCTCTTTTAACAATCAAAGTATTTCCTTTAAGCTAAGAGAAAAAGCGAAGTTAAAAGCTTGGATTAAAGCCGTTACCGAAAAAGAAAAGCACAAGCTCGGTACTATTAATTATATTTTTTGTACAGATGATGAATTGCTTGAAATCAACATCAAGCATTTAAATCACAATACTCTTACCGATATTATTACGTTTGATTATACAGAAGGTAAAACCATCAATAGCGATATTTTTATCAGCATCGAACGTGTTTTAGAAAACTCTGAAAAGTTTAAAGTAACATTTGACGAAGAATTTCACCGTGTGATGATACATGGCATCTTGCATTTATGTGGTTATAAAGATAAAACCAAAGCAGATGCTGAATTAATGAGAAAGAAAGAAAATGGAGCTTTGGAAATGTTAGCTTCTAACTAATATCATTATTAAACTGCTTAGCAAGTTTAGTTCTTAATCTTTCTTCGGGAGTTTGCACGTCATAAATAAATTTGCTCGTTTCTTCAATCCATATCAAAATTTCTTCCACGCTTTTTTTCCGATGAGCTGCAATTTGTTCATCCGAAACAGTATAATGAAAACCAATATTGGCATTTTCTAATTTTGGCTTAATTCCCATGTTTTATGAGTTTAGAAAGTAATAAAATATCTTTTTGATCTTGAATGCGATTAGCGTATTTTTTTAATTCAATTAAATCTTCAACACTTACTAAGTGAATTGTTGTTTCTCCTACTTTTCTTTCTGCTTTATTATTCCAAAGCATATCAAATTCAATCGGCGCATCAAGCAATACGTCTAAATTCATATAACCCGCCAAAGAATTAAAATAAGAGTAAGCGATTAAATTTTTCTCTTTAACAACTTTTAATCTATCTTCTTTTTTAACAAACGCATTGATAGATAAAGGAATAACTGATTGAAACAATAAATATTTAGTAGCATTTTCAAAATTTAAAACATTTGATTCTTCAAAATCTAATAACAAATCAATATCAGCTGTCATTCTTGGAATACCATAAATATTAACAGCTAAACCACCGCAAACTAAATACTTTACGTTGTATTGATTTAAGATGTCAAATATTTTTTTGATTTCCACAGTCTAATTTAATGATTAAATAATAATCGAACAAATTTTCCGCTAAACCTAACTCAACTCGTATTGTAACTTACTTAACTTTTGGTATAAGCCACTATTACTATTCATCAATTCTTGATGTGTTCCCATTTCCACTACTTCACCTTTTTGTAATACCACAATTTTATCCGCATTACGAATCGTTGATAAACGATGAGCGATGACAATCGATGTTCTACCAATCATTAATTTATCTAAAGCTTCTTGCACTAGGCGTTCGCTTTCGCTATCTAAACTACTAGTAGCTTCATCTAAAATTAAGATAGATGGGTTTTTTAATACGGCTCTTGCTATTGCTACACGTTGTCGCTGACCACCTGATAGTTGAATCCCTCTATCGCCTACTAACGTTTCAAATTGATCAGGGAAACTCATAATAAAATCATAAGCATTAGCTTGTTTAGCAGCTTCAATCACTTCCGCTTCAGTTGCGTTTGGTCTACCGTATAAAATATTATCTCTAATGGTTCCTCCAAACAATAATACATCCTGAGGAACAATCGCCATTTGATCACGTAATTCTGTTAACTCATAATCCGTTGATTTTTTTCCATCAATGAAATACTCTCCTGCATTTGGTTCGTAAAAACGCAATGCCATGGATGCTAAGGTTGATTTTCCGCTTCCGCTGCTACCTACTAATGCAATCGTTTGTCCAGCTTTCGCGCTAAACGATACGTCTTTTAATACCACAAAATCAGGACGGGTTGGATAAGTGAACTGGATATTTTTAAATTCTAAATTACCTTTTACTCTGTTTAAATTTAAGTTATTGCGATGAGCTAAATTAATTTCTTCATTTCTATCATCAATAATTTCAAACACCCTATCAGTTGCACCTAAGGCACGTTGTATAGATGCTAATTGTTCTGGCAATCCACCAAGAGAACCTGCCACAAATAAAGATAACATCATAAATTTTCCAAAGTTTTCAGTAGATAATTCATGAGTATTAATTAGCAATAACATTTTGTATAAAATAAAAAAGATAGAGCCAAACACACACATAATAATAAACGCAAAAAATGCTCCGCGCATAATTCCGTATTTAATTCCAAATTTTCTAATTTCAGAAGTTACCTTGTCATACTTCCTAATTTCTAATTGCTCATTAGTAAAAGCTTTCACACTAGTAATACCAGTTAGTGCTTCAGATACAATAATACTTGATTCTGAAATTTTATTTTGTAATGCTTTTGAGTAGCCTCTTATTTTTCTGCCATATAAAATAGCGACTACAGTAATTGGAGGAATAATAACAATAAACCATTTAGCAACGTCCCATGATGTAAAATACACTAACAATACTAGTCCACCCACACCAACTATAGTTTGACGGATCACTTCGGCAATATTGATGGTAAAAGCTTCAGAAATGACATTAATATCTGTTGCCACTCTGCTACTTAAATCGGCCACTTGATTTTTAGAGAAAAAGCTCATTGGCATTTGTACCAATTTATTAAAAGTGTCAGTTCTAAGTCCTTTTAAAATATTTTCTGTTACAATTGAAAATGTATAAACCCTTCCAAATGACACTAAACCTTGAATAACTAGCAAAATCAATAATTCAACACCAGTTCCAGATACCATACTACTAAACGCGGAAGTATCCATGCCAGTATTACCTAAATAACCAAACATTTTACCAGCCGCAACAGGAAAATAAAGGCCAACAGCAGCTGTTCCTGCAATAAAAACCATTCCTAAAGCAAACAACCACTTACTTTTGCCTAAATACTTGAATAAACGAAATGATTTTTTAAAATTTTCTTTAGAAAGTTTTGCTTTTGGTATTTCGTCTTTAGATTTATGTTTAACGCCAGTAGCTTTTGCCATTTTGAGGAATTTTAGGCTACAAATGTACAGTTTTAAGGCGGCTATAAATTAAAAAATGGCTATTTTATGGTTAAAATTCGTAAAAAATTTGCCACATAATAAAAATCCATTATATTTGCAGTCCAATTTTGAAAAACTTATAACATTTAAATACTTAATATCATGAAACGCACTTTTCAACCATCGCAACGTAAAAGAAGAAACAAACACGGATTTCGTGAGCGTATGGCTTCTGCAAATGGCCGTAGAGTTTTAGCTTCTCGTAGAGCTAAAGGTCGTAAAAAATTAACTGTATCTAGCGAGAAAACACATAAATAATAGTTTTTAAAGCAATTTAATATCTTTCTTAACAAAGCTACCTGTATTAATGGGTGGCTTTTTTTATTGCACCCTAAATTCAAAATTAACACTGGCAACATTTTATATTTTTTAAATTCGCATATAAAAACTTTAATTTTAGCGTTCAATCATTTTGCCTTCTCTTCTAATTATAGCCGATCATCGTTTAAATCGTTCTCCGAGTCAGAGGTACCGTTTTGAACAGTATTTAAATTACTTTAAATCCGAAGGTTTTGAATGGGAGTTATCTGAAATAATTACAGAAAAAGATGATAAACTATTTTATGGACCAGGTAATTACTTTGCAAAAGCCTGGATACTTTTAAAATCTTTTTTTATTCGTTTTAATGATTTAAGAAGAGCAAAAAAATTCGATGTCATTTTTATTCAACGCGAAGCATTATTACTGGGATCATCCTATTTTGAAAAACAATTCTATAAAAAAAACAAAGTAGTATTTGATTTTGATGATAGCATTTGGTTATTAGATACTTCGCCCGAAAACAAAAAATTTGAATTTTTAAAAAATCCTGATAAAACCAAAATCAATATTGCAAATGCACATTGTGTTATTGCAGGAAATTCATTTTTAGCGAGCTATGCCAAGCAGTTTAATCCAAATACAGTTATTATTCCAACAACCATTGATAGCGATTTTCATATTTCGAAACCAGAACTAAGAAATAAGGTTCTCGACTTCACTTCGACTCCGCTCAGTGTGACATCTCGAACTGAAAAAAAAATAGTGATTGGATGGAGCGGAAGCATTAGTACCATTAAACATTTTGAAATAGCTATTCCTGCTCTTAAAGAAATTCAGCGAAAATATCCAAATCAAATAGAAATACATGTTATAGGACAAGGCTCATACTCTCATCCCGAAATAAATGTAATTAGTAAAAACTGGAGTG
The DNA here is from genome assembly GCA_040376995.1 of Flavobacteriales bacterium. GTDB lineage: Bacteria > Bacteroidota > Bacteroidia > B-17B0 > Aurantibacillaceae > UBA4416. The sequence goes on along the minus strand of JBEIPP010000143.1, from coordinate 2,849 downwards.
CTCAAACTGAGGTAGATGATTTAAACAAGTTTGATATTGGTATCATGCCATTACCAAATGATGAATGGGTTAAAGGCAAATGTGGGTTAAAAGGATTGTCCTACATGGCTTGCGGTGTTGCAACTATCATGAGTGCGGTAGGAGTTAATTCGGAGATCATTACACATGGCGAAAACGGTTTTTTAGCAACAACTCAACAAGAATGGATACAATATTTGTCTCAATTAATTGAAAACCCTGATTTACGTCTTAACCTGGGTATTGGTGGCAGAGAAACCGTAGTTAAAAACTACTCCGTAAATGCTCATAAAGATACCTATTTGGGTGTTTTAAAATCTCTAATAAAATAGTAGATTTGATTATGAATTCTTTGGTTATAAAAGATACAACACCTAACGAAGTATATGTAAAACGATACAGGGACTTTATTCGTTTAATGAAAATTTCCAAAATGTTGTCTAAAGCCAAAATTATTTCTCACACAACTCAAAAATAAACATGGATATTTTAGATGATGAATTAATTGAATTGTGGAGAGTTTTTGAAAAGAACAAGTTAAAATACATCATGGTTGGTGGCTTTGCATCTATTTTAAATGGATATAATAGATTAACATCAGATTTAGACATTTGGATTAAAGACACAAAAGAAAACAGAGAAGCGCTTCAAAATTCTCTTTACGAAATTGGACTAAATACAATTCCTGATTTACAAAACATTGATTTTGTACCAGGTTGGTCTTCTATTAATTTACCATCGGGATTTGAGTTAGACGTTATGACCAAATTAAAAGGCTTTGAACAAGAAAAATTTGATGCATGTTATGAAGTATGTAATGAAGCAATCATTGAAAATATTTCTGTACGCTTTTTTCATATAAACCAATTAATAGAATCAAAAAAAGCTGCAAACAGACTAAAAGATCAGTTAGATATTGAAGAATTGGAGAAAATAAAACGTCAAAACAAATTATAATTTTATATACATTCGCAATCAATTAAATACATACTTATGAAAAACACAGCACTTACACAAAAACATATTTCTTTAGGAGCTAAAATGGTTCCATTTGCAGGTTATAATATGCCCGTTTCATATAGCGGTTTAAATGATGAGCATGCAACTGTAAGAAATGCTGTTGGTGTATTTGATGTAAGCCACATGGGTGAATTTATATTAAAGGGCGAAAACGCTTTAGATTTAATTCAAAGAGTAACAAGCAACGATGCTTCTGTGTTAACTGATGGTAAAGCGCAATATTCTTGTTTACCAAATAATGATGGGGGTATTGTTGATGATTTAATTGTTTACCGAATTGACGAAAAAACATATATGTTAGTAGTAAATGCATCTAACATTGACAAAGATTGGAATTGGATTAGCAAACACAACACTAAGGATGTGGAGATGCATAATATTTCAGAAAAAACATCTTTATTGGCTATTCAAGGTCCTAAAGCTATAGATACGCTTCAAAAATTAACCGATGTAAAATTAGCAGACATTCCATATTACTCTTTTGCAAAAGGAAAATTTAATGGCGTGGATAATGTTGTGATTTCTAACACTGGATATACAGGTGCTGGTGGTTTTGAAATTTACTTTGAAAACGAATTTGCTGAAAAAATGTGGGGCGGAATTTTTACAGCTGGTGCTGAATTTGGCATAAAACCAATTGGCTTAGGTGCTCGTGATACATTACGTTTAGAAATGGGATTCTGCTTATACGGAAATGACATCGATGATACGACATCTCCAATTGAAGCTGGATTAGGCTGGATTACCAAATTCACGAAAAATTTCACTAATCGCGCAGCCATTGAAAAACAAAAAATAGATGGCGTTAATAAAAAATTAGTTGGCTTTGAAATGATTGACAGAGGCATTCCTCGTCACGATTACCAAATTGCTGATGCTAATGGAAACATTATTGGTAAAGTAACTTCTGGAACTCAATCGCCAACATTAAATAAAGCAATTGGAATGGGTTATGTAAATAAAGATTTTGCTAAAGCTGATACTGAAATTTTTGTAGTGATTAGAGATAAAGCTATTAAAGCTAAAGTTTGTAAAATACCTTTTTTAAAGAAATAAGTAAATAATCCCTGTCACACTGAGCGGAGTCGAAGTGCGGCAGGTAAAACGTCTTCGACTCCGCTCAGACTGACAAAAAATAAATACATGAACTTAGAAGTTTGCTATACACCTCAAGCCTATAATCTTTTTCATAAAGATGAGTCTATTGTGGTGGTGATAGATGTTTTTAGAGCTACTTCTGCTATCGTCACAGCTTTTTACAATGGCGTTAGCAAAATGATTCCGGTTGCTACCGTTGAAGAAGCTAAAGAGTATCAACAAAATGGTTATATGGCGGCTGCCGAACGAAATGGAGAAATGATTGAAGGTTTTGAATTAGGCAATAGTCCTTTTGGCTACATGAATAATAAAGTAAAAGGAAAAACCATTGCCATTTCAACCACTAACGGCACACAAGCTATTGAAGCTAGTCGTAAGGCCTCTAAAATTTTAATAGGTAGCTTTTTAAATTTAGATGTGTTATGCGAATATTTAACAGCACAAAAAAAGGATGTGGTTTTAGTGTGCGCTGGTTGGAAAAATAAATTCAATTTAGAAGATACAATATTTGCTGGAGCGGTTGTAGAAAAGTTAACTACCCAATCTGGTTTCGAAATCACGTGTGATTCTGCCATTGCATCTAAACACTTATACAACATAGCTAAAGGAGATTTGTATGAATTTTTATCAAACTCATCGCACCGTAATAGATTAGCGAAATTAGATTTAGAACGTGACATTAAATATTGCTTAACTCCCAATCAATGCCCTGT
>JBEIPP010000079.1:0-14324 GCA_040376995.1 Flavobacteriales bacterium | reverse complement strand
TAAATAAAATTAAGTGCTCAATTGAATTGCCTTGTTTAACAAATGACCAATATAAAGAATTATCAGATATTACTTCTGCTATTTCAGGTTTAGAATTCACCAAAGAATCCAAATATCTAATACCATTTTGTGCTACCAACATGGATTCGTTTGATAATAGGGCATTCCAAATTAAATTTTGACGGGTTAATTGAGAAACTAATTCGCTGCAATTTTTAGTTTCGATTACACAAAATGCATTAGATGGAATATGTTCTAAAACCGAAACATTTGGCTCTTTACTTTCTTTTAAACGGAAATAACCCCAAACTGCCGCCACTAACGAAACCGCAATAAAGAAATAAAATGCTATTTTTTTTATCAAATACACCACATCGAATGTAGCAGAATTTGACGATTAAATAAATGACTAAGGTCAGAGTTATGAAACTGTAATTGTGAATTGATTAATCAAATCTAAAGGACTTTAACTCTTTTTCATGAATGACTTTAAATCCAGATTTAGCGCTCCAGAATTTCGCCAAATACTCTTGTTCTTCCTGACCAGGCGTAGGAATTAAAATACAATTTTGTTTGTTCAAGTGATGTAAATCCATTAATGTACTGTATCCACTTCTGCAAACAATTGTTTTTGAGTTAATAATAAGGTTTGATAATTCGATTGCACTTGGTGTATTTATAGTGTTTATGTTTTTATTTACGAAGCTTCTAAGTTCTTTATTCGTACCCCTCACAATACAAATACTTTTATCACTCTTATTTGCTTTATCTATCAAAGTCCTTTCCAATTCACTTCGTAAAGGCTCAGGGCCCGACAATAAACATAAATATTCATATTTATCTCCAGTTGTTATATCCTTCGATAAGCGACTTAAAGGCTTTATATAAGTAACATTTTTTAAAGAATGATGATGTGCTAATTTTCCAGACAAACACGTGTTTTTACCTTCAAAATCCGGCACCCAAACGGCATTAAATTGCTTGATGTAGTAATGATGAATTTTATTTGCAATTGATGAAAATATCCCTGCCTGAACATTTAGTTGATGTGTGATATAAATACTCTCCACATTTTTAGAACTCAATCCAAAGCGGTTATCGCTAATTACAACGTTAATTTTATAATCTTTAATAATTTGCTCCAATTGTTTTCTTTCACTTTTTATGACATTAAATATTCTTGGAGCGTCTAACAATAACTTAACAGCTACAGGTAATGCTTTTGAATATTTAATATTATAAGGTATAATTTCAACCTTTTGTATTTGCGGAAATTCTTCATCAAAAATTATAGAGGTTGTTTTTGTAACACCTAAAACCACAACATTATCTACCATTAATTGTTTAATTAATGGTACACATCGAGTGGCATGACCAAGACCCCAATCGAGCGCAGAAATAAATATGGTTTTGTTTTTTAAGATGCTACAAATTAACTAAAAAAATTAACTTTACAAAGTGTCAGAAGTATTTTCAGAACATATACAAAGTATTCTTAAAACATTACCGGAAACACCTGGTGTGTATCGATATTATGATACAGATAATAATTTGTTATATGTTGGCAAAGCAAAGAATTTAAAAAAGCGTGTTACCTCCTATTTTACTAAAGAACACGATACCTATCGTTTGCGTGTGATGGTAAAAAAAATAGTGGATATCAAAACTATTAAGGTGGATACTGAAATGGACGCTTTAATTTTAGAAAACAATTTAATTAAAAGTCTCACGCCAAAATACAACATCATGTTGCGTGATGATAAAACCTATCCTTGGATTGTTATCAAAAATGAACGTTTCCCAAGAGTGTTTCAAACACGTCAACTAAAAAAAGATGGCAGCGAGTATTATGGACCTTATCCTTCTGTAACGACCATGTATATTTTACTGGATTTAATTAAACAATTATATCCTTTAAGAACATGCAATTTAGATTTGAGTCAGGAAAACATTGACAAAAAAAAATACACAGCATGTTTAGAATTTCAAATTGGCAAATGCAAAGCGCCTTGTGTGAGTAAGCAAAGTGAAGAAGAATACAATAGAGGAATTAACCACATTAGAGAAATTATTAAAGGCGATATAATTTTTGCGATTAGAGATTTAAAAAAAATAATGTTGGAGCATGCTGAAAAATTAGAATTTGAATATGCCGCCAATACTAAAAAGAAAATTGAACTTTTAGAAAAATACCAAAGCAAATCAACTATCGTTCATCCATCAATTACTGATACCGATGTGTTTGCTATCTTAAGTGATGAAAAAGTAGCCTACGTGAATTACTTTAAAGTGATGAATGGAACCATCATTCAAGCGCAAACTTTAGAGTTAAAAAAGAAGTTAGATGAAACTGATGAAGAAATGTTGGTATTTGCCATTAACGAAATCAGAATTAGATACAACTCTTCAAGTAAAGAAATTTTTGTCCCCTTTGAACCTGAATTTATTTTTACAGATGCAAAATATATAGTACCAAAAATTGGAGACAAAAAACATTTAATGGATTTGTGCTTTAAAAATGCAGAATCTTATAAACGGGAACGCGAAAAACAATTAGCTATTATAGATCCTGAAAGACACACCGATCGTATCATGCAACAAATGATGAAAGATTTGCGAATGAAAGAAGAACCGCGAAGAATTGAAGGATTTGATAACTCTAACATTCAGGGTGATTATGCGGTAAGTGCCATGCCTGTTTTTATTGATGGTAAACCTGCCAAAAAAGAATACCGTCATTATAATGTAAAAACGGTTGTTGGTCCCGATGATTTTGCAACGATGGAAGAAGTTATTTTCCGTCGTTACTCCAGAGTAATTGAAGAAGGCTTACCGATGCCTCAATTAATAGTGATTGATGGTGGCAAAGGACAATTAGGCGCTGCTGTGATGAGTTTACGTAAATTAGATTTAATGGGTAAAGTCACCGTAATTGGTATTGCAAAAAGATTAGAAGAAATTTATTTCCCTGGAGATTCTGTTCCGATGTATTTAGACAAACGTTCTGAAACACTAAAAATCATACAACATATTAGAGACGAAGCGCACCGTTTTGGTATTACGCATCATCGTAATAAGCGAAGCAGAGAAACCTTTAAAACAGAATTATCCGAAATTAAAGGCATCAGCGACAAAACTGCACAAAAATTATTGACTGAACTAAAATCTGTAAAAGGTATTAAAGAAGCGACTTTAGCTGAATTAGCTGCTATTATTGGTAATTCAAAAGCTAATTTAGTGTATGAATTCTTTAAGAACCAGGAAAATAATCCTTCCTAATTTTTATTTTAACTAAAACTATTATCTTTGCCCATGGAAAACGGCAAACTCATCATCTTTTCTGCACCCTCAGGTTCTGGTAAAACCACTATTGTGCGCCATTTACTAAAAACCTTTCCTGATAAATTAGAATTTTCTATTTCGGCTACAAGTCGTGCAAAACGTGGTGTAGAAGAAAATGGGAAAGACTATTACTACTTAAGCGTAGAAGAATTCAAACAAAAAATTGATAATAAGGAGTTTTTAGAGTGGGAAGAAGTGTATGCTGGCACCCATTATGGTACTTTAAGAAGTGAAGTAGATCGTATTTGGGCTAAAGGGAAGAATGTGATTTTTGATATTGATGTGGAGGGCGGATTAAATCTCAAAAAACAGTTTGGCGAAAAAGCATTAGCCATATTTGTAATGCCGCCAAGCATTAAAATCTTAGAAGAACGGTTAAATTCAAGAAGTACTGATAGTGCAGAAAGTATTGCTAGACGTGTTGAAAAAGCAGAAAAAGAAATAAAAACAGCCGATTTATTTGATGTTTTTATCTTAAATGAAGTATTAGAAGATGCGCTTGTAAAGGCTGAAAAATTAATAACTGAGTTTTTAACCAAATAATACTTAATAATTTAGTTAACCTTTACATCTTATTAAAAAAGGGTAGCCAATTATTTAGTTACATTTTTTTGCATTGATAATCAGCTTGTTAGGAGTTTTTTAAATTAATTTATTATTTTTTGGGTTACTAATTTAAAGTTTCGGTATAAATGTTTAAATAACAACAAAACAACTTTAAAAATTTAAAAAAATGACAAAATTATTTTCAATTATCGCAGTAGCTATCATGGCTACAACTGTAGTATCTTGTGGACAATCAGCTGAAGAAAAAGCAAAAATCGAAGAACAAGCAAAACACACTGCTGATTCAATTTCTGCTGCATTAGAAACTAGCTTAGCTGGTGCTATGGAAGCTGCAACTGATACAACTGCTGCTGCTGCAACTACTGAAACTGCTGCTCCAGCTGCTGAAGCTGCTCACGCAGGACACTAAGAATTTGTGTTTAGTTAGTTAGGAAAAGCCCACGTGTCTATGATACGTGGGCTTTTTGTTTTTAAATAACTCATGAAAATTCTATTATTTGTAGTATCGTGCATTTAACCCAGATTACGCATTAGAAAATCTATTACGAGCTGAAACCTCTTCAAAACAGAACGCTTTGCCACTTTTTCTTCTTCATCATAGTGGTTACTATGCTTCAGTCAAAAAAGTGTCTGTTTTATTAAGCTTTCAACTCTCATTACGATTCCTAATGCATAATCTGGGTTTAAAAAAAGCATAAATTATTCTAATTTCTTTATTCAACAAAAAATTATCTTTACATTCGAGATATTAAATTTTAAATCAAATTCATGAAAAAAGTATATATCATTCTATCCTTTACAATTTTAACATTAGCATTCGTTAAATGTAAACCTGCTGCTGAAGACCGATTTAAAATGCATGAAAATGCAAAACGTATTTCAGATTCTATCGCACGAGTTATTGATCAAGCAATGGCAGAAGTGGCAATACCAGGCTCAGGAAACAACACTTCTACTCAGGAAGCAAAATTGCCAGAAGCGGTAAAAGGTTCTATTCTTTCTTTTTCAGGAAATGGTAAAAAAAGTTCTGAAGTTTTTACATTATCTAGTAAATCAACGAAATTAAAGTACAAATACAAATCATCTTCAAATCCTGGTATATTTTATATATATGTAGTTGAGAAGGGTTTTGATCTTCAAAAAAGTGGCGGGTTTCCTGAAGTAACTACTCAAAAAAGTGAAGAAAGTGAAAGTGTAATTCATAAAGAAGCAGGTAGCTATTATTTAGTTGTAGACGGGGCAGGAAGTTGGACTGTTGATGTAATAGAAGAATAATTCTCTGCTAAAATTTTACAGATAACCCATTTCTAAAGGAATATACCATATCCGGTATTCCTTCGGGTTGATATGTGTCATACAACATATTAAAAGACGACTTAAAGTTTAAATGTTTATTGATATGTATTTCTAAACCACTATCATTTGCAATGCGGAAGTCAGATGTGTTTTCAAGATTGGGCTGATAAAAAGTTGTACTCGTTAATTCAACTGTTTTAAACACCGAGAAAGTACAAGTAAGATAAGAGCTCAAGCGATGTTCATATAAATTTACCGCATCATTCATAATATCATCATATTCGTACATATATAGCGCAGCAACATAAATACGTGCTTTTTCTTTTTTCAATAATTTCAATCTAGGTCCTGCTCCTATTAAATACCTAAAATCTAATTTTAAAACGGGATTGTACTGCGTTTGAGTAAATGCTTCCATCGTAAGGCATTTACTAATTTTATAATTATACCTAAAATGCTGATAACCCGCATTGGCAAAATCTGTACTACCAGCTTTAATAAAATTTAAGTCATTTAATAAAATAAAACGACTTCTATTTTTTTGATACTGAACCCGAATAGCATTTGAAAATTGCAACACTTGTTGTGTGTTATTAATTACATTAAAATTAAAATCTACATTCCCCACCCAGCCATTGGTGTCGTTTAAAAAACGTTTATTCTCAATATTAATAACTTGAGCACTACTGGCATTAGCTAGAAGAAAAAAGAATACAATTAAATAATTAGAAATCAACCTTAACATAAAATAAAGGTAAAAATCCTAATTGATAGTTTTTAATTAATGGGTCGGCATTTATATTTGCAGGATCTGGAGCGTAACTCAAGGCTAATACATTTTTAGTATTCATAATGTTCACTAAATCTAATGCGATTTCATAAGTTGCTTTTTTCTTATTGATTTTATATGCTATTCTTAAATCTAAGCGATTGTAAGGATTAAATTGCAATGTATTTACTTTATCATTATCTGCCACCACATCCATCACAGCATTACTAGCAGCTACATCCACTGGCGAATAACGTTTGCCGCCACCATAGGTAAATTTAGATGACACATTAATTGAATTCTTTTTTGACTTACCAATCTCATACTCTAAGCCAGCCAATAAATTCATCATATACTGTCCATTAAAATCTGTATCAAATGTTTTTTCATTACTACCTGTGTATTTACTATCAAATAAACTTGCTGAGTATAAAAAGAAATAATGTTTACTAAATGTTTTTTCTAAAGTAAATTCTAAACCATAATTATACCCAGTTCCTTTATTTTCCATGGTATAAATTGGAAAGAAACGATTGAAACTAGCTCCTCTATTTAACAACGATACACTTGATGGAACAGCATACACTGGAATGTCCCATAAATATTGATAATAGGCTTCTAACTTTGTACGGAAGTATTTAGAAATCTGTAAATCGTAACCTAATACAGCATGTTGACTTTTACTAAATCCTAAATTTTTATTGTCTAATTGTTTTGTTGGATTTGTGTATGTTTTACCATCTCTTACTAAGCTATCAGGTGCTGCAAAATATAAATAGGTAGGTTGCATTTGACTGTGCATACCATAAGCTAAACTTAAAGATTGGTTTGATTTAAATTGATAACGCAAACTTGCTCTTGGCTCAACTACCCAACTATTAATTAGTGTCAGGTATTGCGCAAACACACCAAGATTTGTGCTCCATTTTTCATTGAATTTATGAACAAAAGCAAGGTAAGGTTGTATTAAATAAAAATCTGCTTTTGCATTAATTCGTGTTTTAAATGACTTATCGTTAATTGCTTGAGCAATGGTATCATACCTTGAATTAATTTTTGCTTCATCATAAAAATCAACATGAAATAGATTAGCAAAAAATCCAACTTTAAAACTATTCTTGGCGTTCATTTTATGTTTTACATACCAAGCTAAAGTTGTTTTTGTTTCTAAAAAATCATAGCCTAAAATTTGCGGCAAGGTATCATTTGGTTTAAAATTTTTATCTCTTAATACTAAATAATGATCAACGTTTAAACCTTGACCACTATATGCAATAGAGGTTTTCATTAGGGTTCTGCTATTAAACGAATAAGCATGGTTTAAAATAACAACTCCCATACTTGAAGCAAAATATTGGTCGCGATTTAAATCGCCATACAATTCTTTTGGTCTTTCGGTTTGAGTACTTAAAATAATTTTAATGCTACTTAACCCACCTATTCCACTTAAAGAAAATATACCCGCTTTTTTTGTTGGAAAATTAAACCGAAAAGCGCCATCTTGATATTGTGGCACTGCACTTGTCCCTAATTTAATATTTAAACCTGACAATAGTTTTAGTGTTGAATATCTGTAGTTAATAAAATAACTACTTCCTTTTTGTTTGTTAATTGGGCCTTCTAAAGATAATTCTGTACCTAATAATCCAAACTGAAAGGTGCGTTCATGCTTTTGATTATTTCCATTACGCATTTTTAAATCAAAAACTCCACCTAAAGCATTACCATAGTTTGCTGGAAAGGCTCCAGTATAAAACTCTGAATTAGCTAAATATTTATTATTAATAATAGCTGTTGGTCCACCCGCCGAACCAGCAACTGCAAAGTGATTTGGATTTGGAATATCAATTTCTTCTAAGCGCCATAATAACCCAGAAGGAGAATTTCCTCGTACCACAATATCATTTCTACTATCATTGGTACCTTGAACGCCTGCAAAATTTGAAGCCATACGTGCAGGATCTTGACGAGAACCAGGATAACGTTCGGTCTCTTCAATACTAAATGTTTTTACATTCACGGCTTGCATATCAGAAACTATATCCTTTTGTTCATCTGCATTTACAACCACTTCATCCATTTGAACTAAAGATTCTTCTAACTCAATATTTAAAAAAGTTTCTTTACCAGAAGATACAATGATATCATTTAAGGGAACAGTATTGTATCCAAACATCGTAACGATAAATGATCGACGACCAACGGCAATCCCTTCTAATTTAAAATTTCCATTAGCGTCTGTTGTTGCTATATGTTTTTTTGTAGAATCATTTTTTAAACGAACTACCACTCCTGGTAAACCAACAGAAGACACCTTATCAATTACCTGACCTCTTACTGTTTGAGTGTATGTGTTTTGAGCAAAAGATGTAAAATAAAATGCTACCGTAAAACAAAAAAATATAAAAAATTTAATCATCCTCTAAAAATACAAATTTTTAGAAAACTGAGAGAATTTACTCAACCACTAGTGAATCTTGATAAACCTTATAAAAACGGTCGTTTTTCCAATATACCGTTTTAATTAAAGTATCAGTAAACTGTTTTTCGGTGGTATTAAAAGTTTGTGTTTGGTATTGTTTTAATGTATGATTTTCAAAATAAAACACATCGCCATTAACCACATAAAATTCTTTTAATTTTTTTAAAGGAATTGTTTTATAAAAAGTTCCATAAATATCAAACACTAAAATGCCTTCATTAGGACAATTCAAATAAATGAAATTATTATTTTCTTGCAGTAAATTTGGCTTGATATCAATATCTAAAATACGTTTTAAATTTCCTGTTTTTACTAATGATTTAAGTTCAGAATCAAAACGAGATAATTCATTGTTTTGTTTGTCATACAACCAAAAACTATTATTAGATGATGAACATACTAAACTTGCTTGCTCGTAACCTAATCTTTCAACAGAAATCATATTACTAAACTCTGTCATTTGATTATCTAAAAAAATAAGTTGCTGAAAATCTTTATAATAAACCAAAATCTTCAATGGGTTCGTTGCATCTACAAACTCTATTTTACCATAACGCTTGGTACTATATTTTTTTTGTAAAACTCCCGTAGCATTGTACTTTACAATTTCATTATCGGTAATGATATAAATATTTCCAAAGCCATCGATTTCGATATGCGATTTTTGTTCAGGAAATTTAATATGTATTTCGGGCTTGGATGTTTGAAAGACAAAAGAGCAACCAAATACAACACAAATAACTATGATAATAAAAAATCTCAAGGTAATTTATTTAACGCTAAGATAATTTATAAATTGTGATTTATCTAAAATAAAAAAAAACCTATTTTTAGATAGAGGGCTTTTAAATTATTATGTTGATACTAAAGAGATATCAAACTGCACTAAATCAACAAACTCTTGAACTCTATCAGATACATCTTCTTGAGAAAGACCTATTAAACGCTCTGTTCCAAATTTTTCAACCGTAAAACTTGCCATTGCTGAACCAAAAATAATAGCGCGTTTCATATTTTCGAAACTGATATCTTTTGTTTTAGCTAAATAACCAATAAATCCACCTGCAAAACTATCTCCAGCTCCAGTTGGATCAAATACATCTTCTAATGGTAATGCTGGTGCAAAAAACACTTCTTTTTTATTAAATAATAAAGCACCGTGTTCGCCTTTTTTAATAACCAACACTTTCGGCCCCATTGCTAGAATTTTTTGAGCTGCTTTTACTAAAGAATATTCACCAGATAACTGACGAGCTTCAGAATCATTGATAGTTAACACATCAATTCCTTTTAATGTTTCCATTAATTCAGGCATTGCAATATCCATCCAAAAATTCATGGTATCTAAAACAATTAATTTTGGGCGCTTAGATAATTGAGATAATACTTTCTGTTGCACAGCAGGCATTAAGTTACCTAACATTAAAAACTCACAATTTTTATATGATTCAGGAACAATTGGATCGAAATCAGCCAAAACATTTAACTGAGTATCCAACGTATCGCGAGAATTCATATCATTATGGTAGCGACCGCTCCAAAAAAACGATTTTTCGCCTTGTTTAATTTGCAAACCATCCAAATTAACTCCTTGACCTTTAAGTGTATTCATGAATTCTTGAGGGAAATCGTCTCCAACAACCGACACTAAATTTATTTCTTTGGTAAAATAAGAAGACGCTAAAGCTATGTAACTAGCTGCTCCACCAACAATTTTATCGGTTTTCCCGAAAGGTGTTTCGATAGCATCAAACGCTACTGTACCTACTACTAATAGACTCATAAAAAAAGATTAAAAATTTTTACAAATATATTGTTTATTTACAAAATAGATATTAAATTTGCGCTCCTTTATAAGGAAATAGGATTCCTTCTTAGCTCAGCTGGTTAGAGCACATGACTGTTAATCATGGGGTCCCTGGTTCGAGCCCAGGAGAGGGAGCAAAAAGCCACCAATGTCGGGTGGCTTTTTTTATGAGATAAAGTGTAATTTTACACCCAATTACTGGCACCGTAGTTCAATGGATAGAATAAGCGTTTCCTAAACGTTTGATGTAGGTTCGATTCCTACCGGAGCCACAAATAAAAATCATAAACCCTTTACTAGCAATAGTTTAGGGTTTTTTACTTTAATATTTAGCCGGCATGTAGCCTACAAAGTATTAAACTAGGTATTTTAAGCATAAAAAAAGCGGACTATTAAATCCGCTTATCTTTTTTATAGTGTTACTTTTAATTACTCTATTTATCTCTATTTTAGAGTAAAACTATTTCATATTAAAACATATTATTATAATATACTTTTTTCTCAATAACCTAAATCTTTAGAGATTAAACCGTATTTTATTTAAAAGCCATTTTTCAAATTGAGCATCTCTTAACTTATCGACCTCAGCTTTTTTGTTCAATAATTTGCACATTCTTAAATGTCTTTTAGTTGGTTCCCCTTTGTAGGTTTTTGTTTTCCTTTTTTTATAAAGTTCGTTAATCGTTTTCTCTAATTTGAAGTAACGACCATTTAACCGATACTCTTTAGAGTGGGTTTGAGCATAATAATAAATTCGATTATTATACGCTTGCCTACATTTAAACCTTTCAGAACCATAGCATAAGTATAAAATTTTGCATCTTATACCACTTTCAGGACAATAGAAATATAAATTATAGCCATTGCCTAAATTTGATTTTACCTTGCCTATGTATATTTTATAATCAAAGTTTTTGGTTTGTTTAGTTTCCCTATCAGTAATATTATACTTTAACCACAAATAAATATCAGTATCGTTATAAACAGTTTGAATATTCATTTTTGAGCCGTTTGTCCAACTATAAGTAAAATTTAATACTTCGCCTTTAACTAAACATTTTCTCTTTAATAGTTCGTTAATCTCTAATCTAGTAGCTGAGTTTGTTGTTATTGCATGGCTATTGCCTCGTCCTTTCATTGTTGTTTTGTTTTTAAAGTAAAAAATTAATTTGTTTTTTAGGCTACATTATCTACATGAACTACATTTTTTGTAATAGTTTCAATCAAATAATCTGCTAAATCTAAACCGTTGGTTTGTTGTTCATGGGTTGCTATTCGTTGCAAATAGTCCGATATTGAAACCTCAGCTATGTGTTTAAATTCATTTGCCTTTTGTTGCCAAATATCATTTGCTTTGCCCAAATCGGGAAACAATACAACTTTGCGACCGCTTAAAACTTTGAATTTTTCAATAGATAAGCCGTTAATATTGCCAGCGCTTAACCAAACAAACTCAGGTAAAAAGTAGGTGCAAATAATTGCCGATTTTTCACTTTCAACTATTGCAATAGGCTTTGATTTAAATTGATTAATCAAATGTTCGCCAAAAAAACATTGCTTTAATTCGTGGATATCTGTTAAAATATCTTTATGAACCCAACTAATATGGTCGTATGGTTGCTTAACTCTTTTGTTTGTTTCCCAATTATAAAGCATTATTTTGCCAGTCCTTACAATTCCATTTACATCTATTTGCCAAAAGATATTTGCACCGTCCCATTTTTTTGAAGTGCCTATTTCATACAAAGTCAATAGCTTAACCGCTTCGTTATAACCAAACAGTTTCACTAAGATTAAAGCGAAATTATTGCTATTGTATTGGGTTAATGTGGCATCTAATTGCTCAATAGGTATTGTAAAAATTGGTTTTTGGGGCGGTGCTATTCTTTTAAGCTGAGGTTTATAGATAGTAGAAAAACCTTTATTATCTTCAAAGAATTGCTTTGGTTTAAAATGATATTCGCATTTATCAATTTTATTGCACCGCCCAACATGGTCGCCTAAATAGTCGCTCGTTTCCGTATCAATATACTTAGTAAATGTTTTTTTACCATTACAGTTGGGACAATCAAAACGAGATTTTGAGCCGTTGTATTTTTCTAAAATGTATCTCATGTATTTTATGTAGGTTAAAAAACAAAACTTTTTTTAATGTAAATAGCCATTCCATATTCTTTGCGTATGGTTTCGAAACCTAAACCTTTTTTAAGGCGGTCGCTAAACGTTTGTATTGAAGTTGACCTATAACCATAATCTAAGCAGTACATTTTATATTCACTATAAAGCTCTTTTAATGGCTTTAATTCATTTAAATCAATAACATAGCTATTGTCATCTAAAAATAATTTTACGCTATCTGATTGTTTTTTAAAACTTTCGAGTGCTTGTTTAACTTGTTCGCTTTCTGAAAACTTTTTGTTTATTAATATTCGCTTTAAGCCCTCAAGTACCCAATTAAAAACGCCCGACAATTCACTATTAATTATCTTTTGTGGTAATTCAATATCTCTCTCATTTTCAGGGATAGTTACATCAAAAGGAATTATTAAAAAACGTCTGTAATAAGCGTTTGTATGCTCGACATCGGACGGTAATTTATTACAGTTGAAAATTAACTTTGCATAATCAGTAATAATCATGGGTTGACCATACGGTAAACGTGCCATTATTGGTTCACATGAACTCAGTTGTTTAAACATTGCAGCATCATGTTTGCCGTTTATTTCACTTGCATAGTTTACTAGTTTATTGGCAATTTGTGCCCTATAATAACCATTCTCGTTGGTTAAATTTTCAAGTGAATAATTTGAAGTGTTTTGACTACCTAATAAAGCATTTACCACTTCAAAAAATACGCTTTTACCATTTGCGCCGTCGCCATACAATAACAAGGCTTTTTCAACCTTTAATGTCCCAGCTTTTGTAAAAACATATCCCATAAATTCAGCTAAAATATTTTGGGCTTTTACATCGGGCAATACTCTATTTAAATAAGCCATAAAAATTGGGGCGGTTGCACTTGGATTATACTTAAAGGGTAATTGATAGGTTAAAAAATCTGAGGCTTTAAACGGCTTTAAAATCGTTTCCTTTGGTGTTATTTCAAAAGTGCCATTTTTTAGATTAATCAATACAGTATTATTGCTTTGCTCAGGGGTTGGTAAATGTGTAGCTGACATAAACTGTTTAAGTAGTTTCTCTCTGAAAGTAAAAATTCGAGCATCAAATTTTGAAACACTAAGCCTTTCCGAAGCTTCACCTAAAAAACTTTCGAGTTCGTCTTTATGTAAATTATTCCAATAAGCACCGTTATAAACATAAATGAAATCAAGGTTTTTACACAAATCCCATTTTTGTTTCTTTGCCAATTTTACTAATTTTTCAATAGTTATAATTAATTTATGTTTCTCTTTGGCAAACATTTTACTCAAATCTTTCTCTATTCGTTCCCGTTCATCTTTTAAACTTTCTCTATTTTTACATTCATTTGAAAGGGTTAATTTTTCAATCTCTTTTAATCTTAGTTCTAATTTTTCTCTTTGTGGGAACGCCACTAAATCAAAATCGATCGGCTCAATTTTAGAGAGTAACTCGTTTAATATTCGTTTATGGTCGGTTTGTTCGGGTGCTTTATTAATTAAAGTTTCTGTATGTTTCTTTAATTCGCTGAGGTTAAAATTTGTTTCCATTTTTAAAAAAGTTTAGTTTGTTTGTCAATAGGGATTAATTCGGGGTTCGTGGTTAAATACCATACAATTCTATTTGTATGCTTGCATCTATCTTTTTTAGCTTGCCATAAAATCCCGCATTTTTCAAACTGCCTTTTATATCTCGTTAAACATTTTTGTTCAATTCTTAAGGCTTTTGAAACCATAGTACATGAACTTAAATGTTTCTTTAGATAATTATAGAAACGTTTTTTTTGTGCTTTGTGCTTTCTTTTAGTATCTTCGTACTGACTAAAGATTGAAGATTTTAATGGGGCTTTGGTGGGTTTCGTACTCATTACTAGCCCCTTTCTTTTTGCCTAAACACACTAAGGCGTTTTCAATATATATCTG
>JBEIPP010000023.1:0-25954 GCA_040376995.1 Flavobacteriales bacterium | reverse complement strand
TATGACAATATTTATCGGTTTTAAAAACGGCTAACAGAGGCTATTAAAAGGTGTCGCGGAATTAAATCTATAACCTGACGAATTACAGGTTTATTGTTATTTTTGTTGCGGCAGAAAAGGCTCATACTTTTTTAAAGGTTTCGACACCTCAAAGGTTTGAAAATTTTCTGTCACTTCTTAAAATTTAACTTTCGGATAGTTGTGATAATTAATCATAACCATCAGCGCCCTCTGTATTCCATTTAAAGTTTTTCTGTAAATTTGCTATTCTTTAAACCATGCACAAACTCCGTAAAATAGTATTAAGAACCTTATTAGTATTTACCATCCTATTAGTTGGTTTTTTTATCTATTTCATTATAGCGGTGCAAATTGATGTGCCCGAAATAAAAAATGACACCACGCTTAACTGGAAACGCGAAACCATTGACAAAGAATTTTACAAAGTCAATAACAACTGGTTGCGTCATCACAAAAGTGGTTTGTGGGAATTGTATGTAGAAGGCGATGGCTACGAAAGAGGAATTGCCAATGGAATGCTAACCAAAGAACTGCATGAATTTCAAGAGGATGCCTTTTTTCATCAAATTCAAATTTTAGTTCCAGATTTAAATTATTTAAAATTTTTAAAATATTTTATTGGTTATTTTAATCGACATCTTCCTGACCATATTTCGGAGGAATATAAAGAAGAAATCTTAGGGATATCTAAATATGCGAGTGATAAGTATGATTTTATTGCTCCTAAATATCACCGTATTTTAAATTACCACGGAGCTCATGATATCGGTCACGCTCTTCAAGACAAGAATATGGTGGTGGGTTGTACCTCTTTTTCGGTGTGGGATAAAAAAAGTGCCGATGGTAAATTATTAGTTGGCCGTAATTTTGATTTTTATAGTGGTGATGATTTTGCGAAAAATAAAATCATTCAATTTACAAATCCTAAAAAAGGAAACAAGTTTGCAACCGTTACTTGGAGTGGTTTTATTGGTGCTTGTAGTGGCATGAATGATAAAGGCTTAACGGTTACTATTAACGCCGCTAAAAGTTCTATCCCAACCGATGCCGCTACACCCATTGCTTTATTGGCCAGAGAAATTTTGCAGTATGCTTCAAACATTAAAGAAGCGATTGAGATTGCTAAAAAGCGAGATGTGTTTGTGTCTGAAAGTATTTTAATTGGTAGTGCGTTTGATAATAAAACCATCAGCATCGAAAAATCTCCTGAGAAAATGGATGTGTACGACGTTCCTAACTCCAACCAAATTATTTGTCCTAACCATTATCAAGGACCAGATTACCTAAACGACATTGCCAACCTAACTAACCAAATAGAAAGTTCATCTTTATATAGAAGCATCCGTTTAAAACAATTATTGAGTAATAGCGATACATTAAACTATACGCAAGCAGCAGCTATTTTAAGAAATCAAAAAGGATTAAATGACAAGAATATTGGTTTAACTAATGAGAAAGGCTTAAATCAATTATTAGCGCATCATGCGGTTATTTTTAAACCACAGGATAGATTGATGTGGGTGAGTGCCAATCCATTTCAATGTGGGGAGTTTGTGTGTTATAATTTAGATAGCGTGTTTGCTAAAGTAAAAACCATTAATACGCAACAGGACATTAATGTGCCGGCTTTAACTATTGTTGCAGACCCGTTTTTAAAAACGAGAGCTTACCAAAACTTTTTACATTTTAAAAATTTAAAACACTACATCCAATTTATTACCAAAGCATCTGATGCAATTGCTTTATCGACTCAGTTTGAAAATGCCTTTATCCAATCCAATCCCGAGAGTTATTATATGTACCAAATATTAGGGGATTATTATGCTTCCCGAAAAAATAATGCTAAAGCGATTGAATATTATACTTTAGCTTTAACTAAAGAAATAGCCACCTTAAAAGAAGAAAGACAAATTAAAGAGAGCATTGAAAATGTAAATAGTTAATACTGTAGTTTGTAGCTCATAATTTCATTAAAACGAGCTCTATTTTGATTAAAATGAGCTTAAAATGAACGTAAAGCTCATTTTATGGTTAATAGTAGCTCATTTTATTAAATTTGAGCTTTAAATAGATTAAAAATGAGCTTTATTTGTATTAATGTCAAAAGATAAAACTAAAGATATTCTTGAATTTATACACGAAAACCCATCGTTATCGTCTAAGGAAATTCATGACGGATTAAATTCTGAGATGGCTTACGCCACTGTAAAACGAATTCTAACAAAATTAATTTCAGATAATTTAATTATTACAGAAGGTAAAGGTAAAGGAACAAAATATCGTACTACAATTGCCTATCAATTATTTTATCCAACAAATATCAATCGTTACTTTGAGAAAGAAATTGATGAACGTAAAATTAAAGAGCGCTTCAATTTATTATTAATAAAACAGGATTTGAAAAATGTTAGTTTATTTACAAAAAATGAACTACAGCATTTAACTAATCTTCAAAATATATTTAAGGAAAATAGTTCTAAGTTATCGGAGTTAGAATATAAAAAAGAACTGGAGCGATTGGCTATTGATTTAAGCTGGAAGTCATCACAAATAGAAGGAAATACTTATTCGCTTTTAGAAACCGAACGTTTATTAAAAGAAAAAATTACAGCAGAAGGCAAAGGAAAAGATGATGCCGTTATGTTATTGAATCATAAGGAAGCTTTAGATTTTATTATTGAAAATCCCTCGTATATTAATCCATTAAGTATTGGCAAAATTGAAGCGATTCATAGTATATTGATTAAAGAGTTAGGGGTTGATAGAAACATCAGAAAAAGTAGAATAGGGATTTCGGGGACTAATTATACACCTTTGGATAATGAGTTTCAAATTAAAGATGCACTGGAGGATTTGTGTGTATTAGTAAATAGCCGTGAAAACGTATTTGAAAAAGCATTATTGCTATTGTTATTAATTTCTTACATACAACCGTTCAGCGATGGTAATAAAAGAACCGCAAGAATTATTTGTAATGCTTTATTAATCAATAATAACTATTGTCCTATTTCTTTTAGAACAGTTGATTCTATTGAATATAAAAAAGCTATGTTGTTATTTTATGAGCAAAATAATATAACCGAATTCAAACACATATTTATTAGTCAGTTTGAATTTGCGGTAAAAACTTATTTTTAAAAAGTTTAATAACGAAAAAACACAGAGAGTTTTTTATATAACTATCAAACATCATAAATAAATTAAGATATGGAAACTTTAAAATGGTATAAAAGCAAACGTAAAGTAGATGATGCTTTAACAATGATGTTGGTTAACGACATTAAAACTTATTACACTAAAGAAACAGTTACCGACCAAACTAAACTATATACAGCATTAGGAAACTATTATATTAAAACCACTGATTTTAATCGTTTATTGCCTTACCTAGGCGGGACTGTTTTTGAGGAATGCGAGAAACCTTCAAGAAAACATTTATCGCCACTATAATTTTGATATTTACTTTACTATTATAGTTGATTATTATAGCAGTATTTAATACACTAAAGCTAAAAAAATAGTATAAAATAGATATTTTCTTTTTATAAAAAATTGGCTTTATATAATTTGTATAAAGCCAATTTTACTTAATTAATTTTAGTTCTTCTATTAAATTATCTTCTTCAATAATCCCTTTGGCATTATTAAAATCGTAGCGGCATTTAGGTTTTTTGAAATAGCCATTAAATGAGAATGTTTTGTCTTTACTAAGCATTTCTTGCTTATTTTTTTTAACTTCTGCTTCGATAATATCTACTGTGTCTTTATAAGCTTCAATTAATTTATTATCAGAGTCGTATTCTTTTAAGTCTG
The DNA here is from genome assembly GCA_040376995.1 of Flavobacteriales bacterium. GTDB lineage: Bacteria > Bacteroidota > Bacteroidia > B-17B0 > Aurantibacillaceae > UBA4416. The sequence continues at coordinate 22,120 of JBEIPP010000023.1, read as the reverse complement.
TTCCTATGTATTTATATATACCATAGCACATCATTTCGTCAGAATATAACAAATGCTCATATTTTTGAGAATATGTTACATTTTCACCAATAATAACATCTTTTTTGTAATTCCTTACAAATTGATAAATTTTATAAGATGTTAATAGTTGAATATAAATAATTGAATTTGAGTTTCCATCAAATAAAAATTTTAGTGGATGATTTTCAGATGAGGATGCGTCGTAAATTTCTTGTAAAACTCTTGCAATACTGTTTTTCGCTACTTCAGGTTCTTCATAAAAAGTTGCATACCAAAATTTCAAAACGGTTTCACTATCAACTTGCTTATGAAAATTATTATTTTTTGATTTAAATCCTTCACCTCTTTTCGTTACGTAATCAACACCAAAATTTTTAAAAACTTCTTTTGTTAAACTATTGAAATCTTTGTTACTTATTTTATCTTTATTTGTAATTGGAGTTTGAGTATTAGTTGCATCAGTAATTTTTTCAATTAAACTTGGATCTTTACTTTCATATACTCTCACATTAACGTATACTCCTTTAAGCTTTTCTTTATTGTTTAGATATATATCGTATAAAACTCTACTCGTTTGAAGCCCATTAACTATTTGTGGATTTATAACTGGTAAGTTGTATTTAGCATCCTGAGCAGATTTTGGCACTGTAATTTGCTCTGTTATTATGGTTATCCCATTGTTTAAGAATGGGAATAAAACAGCATCTTCACTATTTAAAGTATTATTCATTTCCCTATTCGCTTTAAATTTTGATGTACCTAAAAACTGTCTAATATTTTCTTCAAATAATAGGTCAAATGAGCCATTGATTGATATTTCTTTTTCAATAAGCTCACATATTTCTGTTGCTAATATTCTAAAATTTGCAGCTCTTGTATTACCTATTGAAAATGTATACAAAGCTTGATTGTCTAAAAGAGAAAAATTAGAGTTTTCAGGATGAAAGGTAAACTCAACTTTGGCTCTATGGTTTTTAGCCATAGAGGATATTTTTTCATATATCCAATTTGAATCATAGATGAAAAAGTATCTATCTGGATTATTATAAGCTTTATAAATATGCTCATTATTTCCATAATTTGGATCTATTTTATTGCCATTAAATATGAAAAATAATTTTATATCAATGATTTTCCCATTTTGAGAAATATTTTTATACTCATCAATAAATGGGGTTAAATCACTTATCTTCGTTTTTCCAACTTTGTTGCCATCAACAAATATGTCTTTGACATCATTTCTAAATTTATCTAATTCATTATCTTTTAGTCCTGGGGAGTTTTTACATTGAAAAACAAACATTTCATAATAATCTCCTAGGTCATTAAACCAGATTCCATCAATCCCCCCGTCCATACTTCCGGAACGTTTTGAATCTTTATTTTTGATTATTATTCTATCGAAAACTTCTTGAAATGGTTTATCTAAAACAGAAGCAATTCCGAAAATTTCAAATGCTAAATCTAAATTTTTTTTATGGTTTACATCTTGAGGATATTCTTTTCCAATCCTTTCTAGAAAGCCATTTATAAATAGATCTTTATTGTTCATTGTTGGTAAATTAGGTTCCTAATATCAAATGTAGTTAATATTATTTAAATACGATAATTTCTCGGGTTCTCAAGGTTTACAATCAGAAACTATTCTTTAGTAAAAAAAACCGTTAAGCTTTGCTCAACGGTTTTGTGTTTATCATAATGACCTGAAAGGTTTCCAAAACCTTTCAGGTCTGCACGAACGAGTTGAAAACTTTCAGGACTATATCCCTGCTTTTATCACCTCCTCATATAATTTTTCGTACTGAGGTAAAATTACATTGATATCAAATTTTTTGGCTTGCTCAAAAGCATTGGCTTTAAATTGCGCTAACTTTTTTTCATCTGATAATAAAGTAATGATGTTTTTAGCCATGTCTTCATAATCACCCACTTTGCTCATGTAACCTGTTTTACCATGCACATTCAACTCTGGTATACCACCGGTGTTGGATGATACCACCGGTATTTTAGAGGCCATGGCTTCTAAGGCAGATAAACCAAAACTCTCCGTTTCGGATGGTAATACAAACACATCAGAGATTGCTAACACTTCTTGCGGGTTGGCAATTTTACCTACTGAAATGATATCATTGCAAGTATTTAACTCTCTGCATAGTTTATCAATAGCCGGTCTTTCAGGTCCATCACCTACCAAAATTAATTTGCAAGGTATTTCTTTGCGCACAATGTCAAAAGCTCTTAATACATCTTCCACACGTTTTACTTTACGGAAGTTAGATACATGTATTAAAATTTTCTCATGTGGTGCTGCAAAATTTTTACGGTGGCAATGGGTTACTTCATGTTTTTCGTAATCCTCAATCTTGATAAAGTTTGGAATTACCTTCACATCATTGGCAATCTTAAATGTTTTTAAAGTGTCTTTTCTTAAACTTTCAGATACCGATGTAATGGCATTACTGTTATTTAACGAAAAGAAAATCACGGGCTCAAAGGATGGATCTTGTCCTACTAAAGTAATATCCGTACCATGCAAAGTTGTAATGTATGGTAGTTTTATTTTACGCGATTTTAAAATCTGTTGTGCTAAGTAAGCTACAGAGGCATGTGGTATAGCATAGTGCACATGTAATATGTCTAATCGCTCATAAATAGCCACGTCCACAATTTTACTAGCCAACACACTTTCGTAAGGTTGGTACTCAAACAATGGATAGTCGTTTACATTTACCTCGTGATAAAATAAGTTTTCATTAAACTGATTTAATCTAAAGGGTTGTGAGTAGGTAATAAAATGTACCTTATGTCCTTTATGTGCTAATGCAATCCCTAATTCGGTAGCTACTACGCCACTACCGCCAAATGTTGGATAACATACTATTCCTATATTCATGTGTTTAATTAGATAATTAGTTAATGAGTCAATTCGACAATGAAATCAAATAATGTGACACTGTTTTACACATTGTCACATTATCTAATTGTCATATTATCTAATTAACTTTATTCCCATTCGCATCTAACTCCACCATCTCATAGCCAAGTTTAGATAGTTTTTCAAAATTAGAAGCTTTATCACCAACAACTAATATCACCATATTATTGTAAGGCAAATTCTTTTTAGCTAAGGCATCAATTTCTGTTTTTGTAATTGTTTTGATGATTTCTCCTTGTTTGGCAACATAGGTTTTATCTAAATTATAATCTAAAATACGTTTTACAAATCCCGATTTTTGTTGAGGAGATTCGTACTTTAATGCATCTGCTTGAGCCATCGCATTTTTTGTAAATTCTAATTCTTCATTAGTAATACCGCCTTCGTTGTATTTTTTTAATTCATCCATAATAATTACAACTGAACTGTCGGTTGTATTTGCTTTTACGCCTGCACTAATTGTATAAGGACCAATAAATTTATTGCCTCCAAAGCCACCGCGAGCACCGTATGTGAATCCTTTTACTTCGCGTAAAATAAAATTAATACGACTATTAAATGCGCCAGCAAATGAGTAGTTCATGATATTTGATTTGAAAAATTCTTCTGTAGCATCATAAGCTAACGACAAATTACCAACTCTAATTTCTGATTGAGGCGCTCCTTTTTTGTCTACAAAATAAATACGAGTTTTATCAATTTCAGGTAATTTATATTTTGCTAAATGCATTGTACTAACTGATTGCAATTTATTTAAGAAATTCAATTTCTTTAAAGCATTTAATTGATCAATGTCGCCACTAACTGCTAATATTGAATTAAAACCTGAGAAGTTTTTATAGTATGCTTTCACATCATCTAGTGTGATAGAAGAAACGGTTTCGGTATTACCGTTTGCAGATATTGATAAATTGGAGCCTTCGCCATATAATAATTTCGCATACACATTACTAGCTATTGCTGTAGCTTGAGTTAATGAGTTAGTAATAGCGTCTAATTGTTCTTTTTTCACTAAATCAAAATCTTCTTGATCAAATTTTGGCATGAATAACATCTCTTCAGCAATTTTTAAAGTGGAATCTAAATTTTGTTTTAAAGATGATATGTACATTCCAATTTCATTATCATTTGCATAAAACGAAACATCACTTCCTAAACGTTCTAAAATATTTCCAATTTCTTCTGCACTATGTTTTTGAGTAGATTCTTCCATTAAAGAAGTTAATAAGACTGCTAAGCCAGATTTTGATTCGTAACGGTGCCCAATTGGCATACTAAATTGAATATTCACTTTTGGGATATCATTGTTATTGATTCCAATGGCTTTAATACCGTTTGTGAAGTTAGATGTCCAGTAATTTGGTAAAGGCACTAATTTAGCTGCTTTAGCCGCAGGAGCTTTGCTTCTATTAAAATTATCTTTTGGCTCGGTATAAGATAAATTTTTATACTCAGCACTTTCTTGCTCAATGGTTCTCTCATACATTTTCCAGGTATCAGCTTTAGCTACTAAGTCAGATTTTCCTTTAGGAACACAACTTAAAACCACACTAAATTTTCCTTTGATGTATGTATTATATACACGCATCACATCTTCTTTAGTTACTTTTAAATTGTTTGCCATTTCAATTTTTAAGTAATTAGGGTTATTAGCATACGTTTGGTATGCGGCTAATTGTCTACCTTTTCCTTGAACTGTAGTTAAGCCTTCGTATAAGTCACTTTGATAAGAAACTTTATATTTTTTAATATCATCATCTGTAGCACCTGTTTTTTCCCACTCTGCTAACGATTGGTTTAACATAGCTTCAATATCTGATAATTTTGTGTCAGCATTTGCTCTAATGATAATTTCAAATTGACCTGCTAATTCTCTACTGTAATTATATGCATTTGCTGATACCGCTTTTTGAGATTTAATAAAAGTATTATATAATGGTGAGCTTTTTGATGAAGATAATATTTCTCCTAATACATCTAATGCTACTTCATCTTTATCCATAGAGGCTACAGTTGGATAAGTAACTTTAAACATTGGGAATTTTACATTGTCTTCGTAAGAGATGTATCTGTTTTCTGTTAATACAGCCGGTTGCTTAGCCATGTTTTTCACTTCAGGTCCGCGAGGAATAGAACCAAAATACTTGTTAGCTAATTTCACAACTTCATTTGTATTTACATCACCAGAAACCGTTAATACCGCATTGTTTGGTCCGTACCAACGCATGTAGAAACGTTTTAAGTCGTTTACATCTACTCTGTTTAAATCTTCAATGTAACCAATGGTTGTCCAGGAGTAGGGATGTCCTTTAGGAAATAAAGCTTCTCCAGTTTTTTCTCCAACTAAACCATAAGGTTTGTTATCGTAGTTTTGTCCACGCTCGTTTTTTACAGTAGCGCGTTGTACTTCAAATTTTTGTTGAGTAACAGAGTCTAATAAAAATCCCATTCTATCAGCCTCTAACCATAGCATTTTTTCTAATTGATTAGAAGGAACTGTTTCAAAATAGTTTGTTCTGTCAGAATTGGTTGAACCATTTAATGTTCCACCAGCTTCTGTAATAATTTTAAAGTGTTGTTCATCCGCTACATTTTTAGAACCTTGAAACATCATGTGCTCAAAAAAGTGAGCAAAGCCAGAACGGCCTTGTTGTTCTCTATTAGAACCAACATGGTATGTAACATCTACATATGCTATTGGATCACTGTGATCTTCATGAACAACAATAGTTAACCCATTAGATAAAACATATTTTTTGTAAGGGATAGAAATTTCTTTGCCAACCTTAGCAACTGTTTGCAATAATTTAGGAGCATTGCTTACTGGTTTAATAGCTGCTTTACTGGTTGGTGTTGTAGTTTTAGTATTTACTTGAGCATTCAAAGTTAAGGATGCGATAGCAAGTATTGATAATAATGAGGTATGCTTCATGTTATAATTTTTAGTAATATAAATATATATAGTAGAAAGTGAGATTTATCAAAAAAAGTATCAGTGGTAAAATAACTGTATGTACATTAATCCTCAAAAAAATTAATTTTCTTGAAATACTCAATTAACGCATCGTTCATTAATCTATTTTGTTGTTTAGCATCTAAATAAGGCAGATTTTCTTTTAGTTCCCAATGAGGCCAATCATCATCATCTCTACCTTTATATTCGTAAAATCCATAGGGAGCCAAAACGGTGCATACTCCAATATGCATCACTTCTAGCTTTTCATCTTTTTTGTAATTTTTGTAGGGCTTATCTAATTCTTGTAATCCAATCATAAATAAAATGGCATCATGATCCATTTCTGAACCAAAGCGCTCTTTTAATTTATTTTGAAGGAGTTGCCAATCAGATAGTATCATCGTTATATTCATCTTCTTCGTCCTCGTCGTTAGTTGGTTTTACTCCTTTTGGCGGTGGAATAAAATATTGCATATTTTCCCCTATATAATTTAGGATTTCATCTTTTCCTTGACGTTTTTCAGCACTCGTTTCAAATAATTGAGGTAATTCTCCCCAATAATCCAGCAAACGTTTTTTGTATTTAGCAAAATTACTTGCCCATTGATTTTTACCGAGTTTATCAATTTTAGTAAAGGCTAAACAAAATGGAATTTCATGTTGCGTACACCAATCCATAAATTCGCCATCAATCGGTTGTAACTCTAATCGACTATCAATTAAAATAATAACACATATTAAGTTTTTACGCTTAGTGATATAGTTGCTGATTAATGCTTCAAATTTATCTAAGTTAGTTTTACTCGTTTTAGCATAACCATATCCAGGCAAATCAACTAAATACCATTTATCATCAATTATAAAGTGATTAATGAGTTGAGTTTTTCCTGGCTTAGAAGAAGTTTTAGCTAATCCTTTTTGATTACAAAGCATATTAATTAACGAAGATTTTCCAACGTTACTTCTTCCGATAAATGCAAACTCTGGTTTGTCGGGTGTAGGACAGCCTTTGTTATCAGAACTACTTTTATAAAATCTCGCGTTTTTTATTTCCATGATTGTAATACAAGACTTAAAAGACTTTTTTGACTAAAGAGGGTCAAGACTTGTTTAATTTTAATTTATAATTTAATGTAACTTTTCAGTTTTTTTGATGTCAAATAGTCTCTTTAATCTCTTCTATCTTTACTGTCTCTTCTAAACTCTTTCTCTTAATTCTTTGTTGTAAGTTTCAATATGCCTATCAGATTTACTTTTGTAGATATCAGCAATCGTCACTAAAATACCAGTTTCTTCAACGCCTCCAAAAGTTGGATTAATAGCAGTACCAAACGATAACATGGTGCTTGATAAGTTACTGTAAGCATTCACTAATGGTGGAATGTTTTCTCCTAAAGCCCTCACGCGTTTGTTTAAAATTGCATGACCAGTTTTATAATCTTTTCCTTCAATCTCTTTTAAAAATTCTGTCACATCTGTTTTTATCTCAACCGAATGAATTGGCGTTACTAATTTTCTAGGATCAGGGAAGTAATATTTTAAGAATGATAAAATATAATCTCTTGCTTCTATATTAAAATCCGTATACATCGTAAATTTTCCATAGTAATATTTCATATCAGGATTGTCAACTACAATAGCACCTAATCCATCCCATAAATTATCTAAGCTAAATAATCCTTTTCTGAATTCTTCTGAAGGCTGATACATTGGCTGAATGAATGAACGTCCTAACTCAATGGTATATGGAAGATATTCTTTGTAAAATTCAGGTGAAAAATCAAATAGTTTAGTAGTTGCAAGTAAAACTTTACCGTCTTTATATTCAGCATCTCGGCATAAAATAAATCGATAGGCTCCAACTATTTCTTTGTCTTCAGGATTCCAAACCAATAATTGTTGGTATGGATGAGGGCCTGTGTCAAAATCGTCTATATCGATAGAAAGACCTGTTCCACCACCAGCATGTCTAAAAGTAACTTCGCGTAAACGTCCAATTTCTTTCATGGTATTAGGCGAATTATGGTGAGTTATGATATAAATTTCATTATCGCCATTGTTAGTTTTACGTATGAAGCGATCTTTAGTTAACTCACTTAATAAAGCTTCGCGAGGTATTTTTTCTATGATGTCTTGCATAACAAATTTTAATGGCTACAAGATAACAAAAAATGGTAATTCTATTTGGTTTGTAAGGGTATTTGAATGTTAAAAGATATTAACGTTTAAGTATTTAAAATATGATTTTTTTATTAAAAATTAATGTTTCATTCATTCTATCTTTAATGTATGTCGCCAATACTTATTATTTTATGCATAGGTTTATATTTTGGAGGGTTGCTTCTAATTGCCTATTTAACTTCTAAAAATTCAACAGCAGATAGCTATTTTTCAGGGAATCATGCATCACCTTGGTATGCAGTAGCTTTTGGTATGATAGGTGATTCATTGAGCGGAGTAACTTATATTTCTGTGCCAGGTAAAGTAGGTGGCGCTAATTTTTCATATCTGCAATTGGTATTGGGTTACTTTGTAGGGTATTTTATAATTTCTAAAATATTATTGCCTATTTATTACAAAATGAATTTGATTTCTATTTATACTTTTTTAGAAACCCGTTTTGGAAAGCATACTCAAAAAACAGGCGCTTTCTTTTTTATATTATCACGTATTTTAGGCGCTTCAGGACGATTATATTTAGCAGCTGGCGTGATTCAATTTTTTGTATTCGATCAAATAAAAAGTTTACACATACCATTTTGGTTAAGTGTTTCAGTGATTTTAGTATTGATGTTATTGTATACTTACAAAGGCGGCATTAAAACATTAGTGTGGACAGATACCTTTCAATCTTTATTTTTAGTGCTAGGCGTTGTAGTGTCTATTGCTATTATTATTGATAAAATGGATATAGGATTTGGGCAAGCAGTTTCATACATTGCGAGTTCTGAATACTCAAAAACATTTTTTTGGGACTGGCATAAATCTAACTTTTTTGTAAAAGAATTTATTGGTGGAATTTTTATTGCTGTTGCTATGACAGGATTGGATCAAAACATGATGCAGAAAAATTTAAGTTGTAAATCATTAGGTGAAGCACAAAAAAATATTTTTTGGTTTAGTATTGTGATGGTAATAGTTAATATTTTCTTTTTATCATTGGGCGTTTTATTGTATCAATATTATGCACATTCATTAATTGATTTGCCAATGAATGCAGAAACTGGAAAAGTAATTACAGATAAAGTGTTTCCTAATTTAGCGTTAAATCATTTGGGAATTTTTGCTGGATTAATTTTTATAATTGGATTAACAGCTGCCACATTTAGTAGTGCGGATAGTGTTTTAACAACTTTAACAACATCTACTTATGTTGATATGTTGGAATATGACAGAAATACAAGATTAAGTGAATCAGAAAAATCAAAACGTAGAACATATATTCACATTGGATTTGCCGTTATATTATGGTTGGTTATTATAATATTTGATATATTAAATCAACGAGCTATTATTGATACAATATTGATGTTAGCAGGTTATACATACGGACCACTGTTAGGTTTATTTGCTATTGGTTTATTTACTAAATTAAAGTTAAATGATAAGTTAGTGCCAATTATTTGTGTGGTGGCGCCAGTAATAACTTATGTCTTAGCAAACTACGTTGTTAAGCCAATGACAACTTATGAAATAGGTAATGAATTGATCATTATTAATGCTGGAATTACAATGATGGGGCTAATGGTTGTGAGAAAAAAACTTTCCATTTAATTTGATAGTTTATTTACTAAAAAAATTATCTTTACAAACATATTTAATATTGATATGCTTAATAGTTGGCTTCCTATAACTCGAATAAAGATTTTTTTAGCGAAAATTTTATATAAAACAGTTACCCTTTTTGTAGGTAAAGAAAAACGTGTTATTAAACAAGATGGCGTTAGTTATGAAGTTGATTTATCAGAGGGTATTGAATTATCATTATTTTTATTTGGAAGTTTTCAAAAACACATTACAAAAAATTCGTTTTTAACGATAAAACCAGATTTTACAATTATTGATATAGGCGCAAATGTTGGTTTAATGACTCTTCAGTTTGCAAAATTAGTACCTAATGGAAAAGTATATTCGTTTGAACCAACCTTTTACGCCTTAGAGCGTTTAAAAAAGAATTTAAGTTTAAATGAATCAATCGCTAAAAACGTATCAGTTATTAATTCATTTGTATCTGAGAAGTCTTCTGATAATCCTAATATCGTAGCTTTTTCAAGTTGGAAAGTAAATGGGGAAAGAGGAACAAATGATCATCCTGTTCATTTAGGAACACCAAAATCTGCTAACGGAGTTCCTGCAATTTCTTTAGATGATTTTACAGAGATTAATAAAATTGAAAAAATTGATTTTATTAAAATAGATACGGATGGTCATGAATACGAAGTATTTAAAGGTGCTAAAAAAGCAATAGCTAAATACAGACCTAAAATTATTTTTGAAATTGGATTGTATGTAATGGATGAAAAAAATATTTCATTCGATTATTATTACAATTATTTTAAAGATTTAAACTATAAATTATTCGACACAAAATCAGATGCAGAAATTAATTTAGGAAACTACAAAAAGCACATTCCTCAAAAAGGCTCTACAGATTTAATAGCTGTTCCGCAATAGTTTAATCTTTCTGAATTAATACATTAAAGCTAAATTCAAAAGGCTTGTCGTTATTCGTGACGATATATTCTTTCGTTATTTTAGTTAAGGTATTATCATCAATCAAATAGAATTTATATCCTAATTCATCAAAGAAATTGTAAAATTCAATAGCTGAAGTGCCAGCTCTTTTAAAACCATGAGGCCAATATTCTGCAATTATTTTTAAATGCTGATTACTTGATAGTAAATCTTTCATGCCATTAAAGGCCGTTAACTCGTAGCCCTGAATGTCAATTTTAATAACATCTACTTTTGCGATGGATTGGTTCTTCAATAAATCATCAATCGAAACAGAGGCAATTTCTTCTACAGTATCATAATTATTAACTGGATAGGTACGATGATCGACATTCAGTAATTTTGATTTATAAACTTTTAAAATATCCGCTTTGTCTGAAACGGCATTATTAAATAATACAATATTATTTATTCCTTGAGTGTTGTTTTTTAGGTATTTAAAGTTTGTTGAATCAGGCTCAAAACAATACACTTTACCTGTTTCTCCAGTAAAAGACGATAAAATTTTAGTGTAGAAACCAATGTTTGATCCAATGTCTAAAATTGAATCTCCAGGTTTAATAATTTTGCGTAATAATTCAATTTCTGTTTTATCATTTTTTGCTTTAAACTTTGAATAAGATAAGTTATAAAGCGGGAAACAATATTTATAAAGGAAATTTCCTATTTTTATTTTTGTGTAATTAAAGTCCATTTTTAGTATTTAATTTCATACAAATAAGCAGGTTCAGTAAATCCTATTTCCTTTACTAGTACTAATTTTTGAGGATATTTTTGCATAATAGGCGCTGCAATATTATGTAAGGTATTAATCACATCTCCTGTATTTTTAGTAGGGTTAATTCTTAAACTAGCAATTAATAAGTGTGTTACTTTGTTTTTTTGAAATATAGCTAAGGCCGAATCTGGATTTGATTGTTGCGTTTGAGGATCTTTTGCAATTATTGAATAAATAGGATAAAAATGTTTTCCTTTAGCGTATACAAAGCTCATAGGCGCTTTTCTAGCTGCTACCAAACTATTTTCGGGTAAGCTATCTTTGCAGTAAGCGCTTAATTTTAAATAGTTTTGCCAATCAGGTGTATACCCATAATAAATATCTCCTTTTAAATTTTTTGTTGCAATAGGTAAATTTTTAAATGCCCTTTTTGAAGAAGATATAAAAAATGAAAGGGATATTAATAAAATGAATCCAATATAAATACGCTGATTAAAAGAGCTTTTACTTAAATATATATAAAGGCCATAAGCCATTCCTAAAAGTAAAGCTGGCAAGTGAACCATTATAAATCGAGGTTGATCCCATCTTGCTTGTAATACGAAAAATGTACCAAAGCAAATAGTGCCTGCAAATAGTATAAAAAATAAAACAATATCGTTTTTATTTTTAAATGCTTTGTATAACCCAAAAAAAGTAAGTCCTAATATTATAAAAGCAAAGAAAAAGTAAATTGTATTATTTGGCCCTTCAACTAATTGCCCATCTACCTCCATAACTTTTTTAAACATAAACTCTTCGTTAAAAAAACCAATAATTTGATACACCCGTTTACCAAGATATAGAGCTATATTATCTGTAAATCTCCCAAAAAATCCAATTAAATCTTCTTCACCTTTACTTGCATCATAGGGGTCTTTGTTAAATAAAATTTTTAATTGAGATTGATATTGAATCGCAGACTTCCCCCAAATAAAATTTTTAATTAGTTCGTATAAAAACTTAAATAATCCAAAAAAACCTAAAGCAAATACTGCCTTTTTCCATTCTTTTTTTATCACATAAAAAAGTACGATTGCTATAATTCCAAAAATCAAGATGTTTTTGGCAAGTGTCAAAATCATCATTAATAATCCTAGCATCATCCATTTTCCCCAATCTTTTTTAATGTCTGTACTGATTGGGTTTTCCGAGAAATTGTATTTAGTGAAAAAGTAAAAAAATGTAGCTTGAATTAGCATATAAAATGCTTCAGAAAAAGTTTGGCTAGCAAAGTATAAAATCAAGTAATTTATACAAAGGTAGGTGAATACAAAAAATTTAATGATAGGAGCTACTTTTTTATCTAATGCTTTATAAAAGATAACAGCTCCTAATGCATAAAACAAAATAGAGAAAAGTTTAAAATATATTAAGTTGGTTCCAAATACAATGGTTAGTAATCCCAAAAACATTGGATACAGAGGTGCATTGGCAGTGTAATAGTAATTTGGGAATTCGTGAACGTACCTATATCCTGCCTCAATATATAAAGAGTCGTCATGAGCTTCACTCATGCGAGTGTTAAAGCTCATAAAAGCTAAAGTAATTCCTAAAATTAATAACCCCCAAAAATAAAGTTTTTCATTTTTTTCTAAATAAGCATTAATCTTATCCAATGGGTTTGTATTTTTTGATAAACTAGTTGTAGTTTTAGATGTTGTTGATTTAGCCATAATTTATAACTCAATTCACAAAAATAACAAATTAAATAAGCCTTGCTAATTTAAAAATACCATCTATTTTGATTAATTTTAAGAACTTTTTTAGCGTTTAACTATCATATTAAAATCTGATTATTAATTTATAACATATTAAATGTTTCATTTTATTCTACGTACAGTTCCCAGACCCATACTAATTAAGCTAAGTTTAGTTTTTAGTAAAATAGCACCATTGCTTTATTACGGTAACAAATATGAAGATCCTATTAGTGGAAAGACTTATCGTAAGTTTTTGCCTTATGGTTATAGTAATAATGTGAAGCGAGACAATGCATTATGTCCTGGAAGTTTATCTTTAGAAAGACATCGTTTACTTTGGTTGTATTTAAAAGAAAAAACAGATTTTTTTAGTGCAAAACATAAATTGTTGCATATTGCACCTGAGCAATGTTTTTATAAACTATTTAAAGCAATGCCTAATTTGGAGTATGTTACTGGAGATTATGTTTCTCCAATTGCTGACCATCATTTTGATTTACATCATGCTCCATTTGCAGATAATTCGTTTGATGTAATATTTTGTCATCATGTATTGGAACATGTTGAAGATGCTGACCAATGTATGCGTGAATTATACCGAATGATGAAACCAGGTGGTTTTGGTATTTTTCAAATTCCACAAGATGTTAATAGATACGAAACATACGAGGATAAATCAATAACTAGCGAAGCGGACCGAGAATTGCATTTTTGGCAAAAGGATCATGTTCGCTTATTTGGATTAGATTATAAGGATAAGTTAGCCGCAGCAGGCTTTAAGGTTACGGTTGAAGATTATACCAAAGAAATAGCGCCCGAATTAGTAGAAAGATACCGTTTACCTAAGGGAGAATTGCTTTATATGTGCAGAAAGTAAGGGAATAACAAAAAAATATTTTTTGTTTTAATAATTTTAATAATTTTAAACTCTAAAAATAACTAAACAATTCAATTATGAAATTAAAAATGTTGACTACCTGCTTTCTTACTTTAGGAAGTGTGGCGTTTGCTCAGGTTCAGATGACTGATGGACCAGCACTTGATAATGATAAGGATAATAAGATGAATCGAATGCTTGGTGGCGACGAGAATAGCTATTATTGTTATCGTGTGAGAAGTAAAGGAAAAGGAACTTCGTTTTTTGTTGAGAAATATGACAAAAAAACTTTAAAACCTTTATTTTCTAAAGAAGTTAATTTAGAAGAAGAAGGGCAAACAAAGATTGAGGATGTTGAATATGCTCAAGGAAATGTATTTATTTTCAGAAGACAATATGATAAAAAAGCGGATAAAATGACGTTGTTTTTTCAAACGGTAAGTTCTGAAGGTGTAGTTTCAAATCAGTTAAAAGAAATTACGAATGTAAATTCTGATCATTATGAGTTTGTTGATTTTGACATTTATCCTAATCCAGCTCAAACTAAATTTATAATCAAATCATCTCATAAAGCAAATAAAGCAGATAGTTATAAAACTGATTTTATATTGATGGATGTTGTATCTATGAAAAAGGTATGGACTAAAACAGTTGATCAGAAATTATTTAGCGGTGGTGGTGTTAGTTTCGGGGCAGTTGCAATGGCTGCTATATTTGGTGGTGGAATCAAATCAGAGTCTGAAGGGGTTGGTTTTTTAGGACTGCATATTGACAATAAAGATAACCTTTACTGGGGATTTAATGGTCTGGCGAAAACTGCAACAGAAAAAGAAAAACGTTACCGTTTACATTTGTTTACGTTAAATGCTGCTGACCAAAAAGAAAAAGATTTGGAATTAACTTTTGATGATGATTATTTAGTAAGTGATATCGAATTTTCAAAAACAGGCGAAAATGATATTGTAATTGGTGGATTTATCAAGGATGTAATTGAGCGAAAAGGCAGAGATTTAGTTAAATGTGGAATCTTTAGTTTTAAAGTAAATGTTTCAAATAATACTGTTGCTTATAAAACGTTTAAATTTTTCGATGATAATATGTTAACTGCATTAGAATCAAATCCTCGTCGTTCAAGATATTTTAAATATAAATTGGATTATATTTTACCCGTTGGAGATGCTACCTACTATGTCGGAGAACAATATAGTGAGCAATGGGTTGAAAATTCTAGTAATTCTATGGGTGCTATGGCAGGTAATAACGGCAAATGGGTTTATGAATATATGGATGTAATTGTTGCCAAATTAAATGCTAAAGGAGAATTTGAGTGGATTAAGAATTCACCACTTCGTCAAGTTGTTGAGCTAGGTAATATTTCTCACGTATTCAAACAATACATTGCTGTGGCTACATCTAAAAATCTTTACATTTTAAATGATGATCATCCTAAAAATATTGAACGTTACCAAAAAGCTGATTTCGAACCTAAAGATTTAAAAACTGTTCGTGGAATTCATGGGTCAAACTTTGTTTGTAACACAATGTCTTTAAAGGATGGTTCTATAACAAACAGAAAAGTATTAATGAAAAATGAAGATTTTTGTTTTGCTCCTATTCAAGAGCGTAATCCTCAGTTTATCCCGCCTTCTGATTGTGAAATTTTTGTGCCTAGTGTAAATAATGAAATATATATTTATACTGAAGATAGAGGACAAGATCGTTTCTCTAAAATTAAATTTGACTAAAATTAATATTTAGTCTATAAAAGCCTCCTTAAATTATTTTCAAGGAGGCTTTTTATTTATATTTACCTACTATTTCAATTATGACTAAATATTTCCTTCTTTTCGTTCTGGTTACTGGAACGTGTTTTTCTCAACAAGATTTAAAAGTAAATTTTGTGCCCTTAAAATCTTCTGGAGCCTTGCCAGATGTATTTACTCAAAATATTCGTAATGTTATTAAAGATGATATTACGGAGTTAAATAAACAAAAAGACAATAACAAGTCTTTGAAAAAAACATATTTAACCGAAGCCAATTACGAAATTGAAAAAATAGTAAAAAGTGGTAATACGCTTATCAATGATGAGGTTACTACTTATTTAAATAAAGTAGTTGATGTTGTTTTAAAAAACAATCCAACCCTAAGAAACGAACTACATATATATACGTTAAAATCTCCTGTAGTTAATGCATATAGTTACGATAAAGGATATATTTTTATAAATATAGGTTTAATTGCTCAGGCTGAAACAGAGGCTCAATTAGCTTATATTTTATGTCATGAAATTTGCCATTACACAAAAAAGCATCATATCAATAGTTATGTTGATACTAAAAAAATAGAACGTAATGGTTACGATGGTAAGACAAAAAGCGATGTTTTAATTGAAAAATGTCAGTATTCAAAAGAAAAAGAAAGTGAAGCAGATATTGAAGGTTTTAAAATGTTTGAACAAACAAATTATAATTTAAAACAAGCCGAAAAATCATTTGATGTGTTACAATATGCGCATTTACCTTTTGAATTAATTGAATTTAAAAAATCTTTTTTTGAATCAGAAAATTACGTTATACCAAAAGGTTATTTTTTAAAAGAAGTTTCATCCATTCGTAACAATTCTAATGAAGATGATACTAAGCATACGCATCCTAATACGGCTAAGAGAAAAGTTTCTATTGCTGAATTAATAGGCAATAGAGATAATACTAATAAAGTAGATTATGTATTAGGAAAAGAACAATTTCAATATATCAGAGATTTGGCGCGGATGGAATTATGCAGATTATATTTAATAAGAAGAGATTATCCAAATGCTTTATATGCGGCATATATTTTAGCTAATAAATATCCTGAAAATCAGTATGTAAAAGAAGTTATTGCAAAATGTTTGTATGCTATTTCATTACATGGTAAGGGCATTATAAAATACAACTCTGATTCTTATCTTGAAGATGGATTTCCTTCATATTCAAATATAGAGAGTTATCCTCAACAGTTGTATCATTTTATTGGTAAAATGCCCACAAATGAATGGACGATTATGTCTTTAAATTATGTGTATAGATTACACAAAAAACACCCTTCTAATAAACAAATTTCAGCTTATTCAGATAGTCTATTGAAATTAATTAGCGAAATTAATTGGGGAATTACTGATTTTGTTAGAGTTAAAAAGAAACCGTTATTGAGAGATACTTTATTATTAGATTCAATAAATGCTAAAATAGAAACAAAATCAAAAACTGATTTAATTGCTAATTTGCAAAAAGAAAATACTGTTAAAATTGAAGATACTGTATATTACAAAGATGCTTTTGTAGATTTATTTATGAATGATACTGAATTTTCTAGTAAGTTTCCTGCAGTCAATTCTTTAAATACTCAAACTAATTCTGGATTTTCAACTTATAATTCTCATTCTACATATAAAAACAAAAACGGAGAGTCGATAAAAGCAAAGTCGAAAATTGAAAAGGTGTTGTTATTAGAGCCGTTTTATTTAAAAGTGGATGATTCTCAGCCTGAAGAAGCGCAATACACGGCTTCAGACGAAAAGCAGGAAAATTTTATCGTAACTGTTAATGATTGTGCACAAAAACAAAATTTTGAATTAGTAACTCTTGACCCAGGGTTAATCACAGCTTCTGAAGTAGATAAAATAAATGATTATTCAGTTATTAATGATTGGTTCTCTGAAAAATTTGATGCTCCAGATAAGGATAGAAATCCAATATTTAATACAAATAATATTGATGATATTATTTCAAAATATGGAACACAATATGTTATGAAAATTGGAATTGTAAATTATCGTTCAAAATCTGGACGAAAAAGAACGTATTATTATGGTTTTATTTATGATATAAAAACCAATGATATCATCTATAAAAAATACGAAACTTTTAGAGATAAGGATACAAAAGATCTTTTAAATGCTAAAGTTTATCAAACGTTTTACGAATTAAAACATTCTAAATAATTTTTATTCAATTTTATATGCGCTCAATTTTTTTAATTTCTAGTTTATTATTTTACACATTATCGTTTGCTCAATCCACAGGATATATGGGTAAAAGATTTTTGCTTGGTTATGGGTTTAATACTAGTCCCTCGGTATTTAATGCTAATGGAAAAAATGAAACGATAATAGGGGGTAATGGAACTGCAGAATCAGGAAACATAGCATTTAATGCTATTCATGAAGCTCAATTAGAATTTGCTGCTTCAAGTAAATGGATGGTTTGTTTTTCTGCAAGATATTATAAAACAGTTTATGACAATGCTAATCTTGTTTATTCAAGTAATGTAAACTATAGTTTACTTTCTCAAAAACCTACGGGTTATTATAACATTAGAGGACTAACCTATACTTTATATTTTAAGTATTTTGGATCTAGATATGTGGCGCCGTGGGGAAGATATATAATGTTTGGACCAACAATTAATACAGTTAAAACAACTTATGATCCTAATGTTATGTACGTAAAAGCTAGAAAATATAGCTCAAGTTATAATGATAAAGACACGACTTTGAGTAATTTTGGTTCAAAAGAACAAGATTTTACAGGAATCAATTTAATGTTTGGAGCTGGACGAAGTAGAATTATTGCGAATCATGTTGTTATTGATTACGGTTTTAATATTCATGTTATTT
Organism: Flavobacteriales bacterium; assembly: GCA_040376995.1. GTDB lineage: Bacteria > Bacteroidota > Bacteroidia > B-17B0 > Aurantibacillaceae > UBA4416. The sequence continues at coordinate 3,477 of JBEIPP010000023.1, read as the reverse complement.
CTGTTATTTCTAGCTTTTTTGATGTAGTAGTTAGGGATTCTAATTTATTTTCGGGAACTAATATAACAGAGGCAACTTATATTGAAAGAACAGTTAAACAACGCGTAAGAGGCGTAAATAGATTTAATGTGTTTTTAAAAATAGGTGTACTGTTGTTTTAACTTAATTTATTAACTACAGGGTTTGCATACAGAGTTATAAATAAGTTTTTTAAAATTTCTGATTCTCCTTTTAAACCTTTAGTTTGTTTTTCAACGTATAAAACAAAATCATTTTTTTCTTGCTCAGTATATTTACTATCAAACACATTGGTTTGATTGATGATGTCGTAAGCAATATAGTTAACAGGGTTTAGCTTATAGTTTTGATGAATTTGTTTATCAATATGTGAAGCTAACAATTTTATTTTTTCATTCTCATTTCCAATAGCATTTATTTCCTTTAATTTTTGGTTGATAGGCTTTCCAAAAGCTACCTGAATTTTTCCTTTTGGTTGTTTAATGCCAGTAATTACACTATTAATATCCTCATTAGGCGCTTTTACGTATTTACTAAGTAAAGATGATAAATAGGTTTCTTGAACTTTTAAAGCATCACAAGGTTCATACTCGTAGCTTATAGTAAGAGGTATGATATTTAATTCTTCAAAATTTTTCGCAAAATCATATTGTCCACTCATGTTTAACATTTTAAGTAAACCTGTTTGAGTGATGTCATTGCCATCTTTTGTTCGTCCATTTCGTTGTGCAATCCAAACACTTGTGTTTTTATCTAAAATACTGTGTCTGATATAAGCACTAAGCTGTTGAGAAATGTCGTAAAGTTCTTTTGCATTACCTTCGCGTTTAATAGAAACCATCCGGTTCATTTTAGCAAAGTCGGTAATAAAACCTTCTGTAATTAAATTCGATCCAAACGTTATTTCTGATGTTTCAAAATCTTCCTTGTCTAAAATAATTTGAAGAATAGCGCTGTCTAATAAAATATCACGATGATTGGCTATGTATAAATTTGCTTTATTTCTATCTAAATTTTCAAGACCGCTCCATGTTAAGCCAGTAGATGTAGATTTTATAATTTTCCAAATACCCTCACTCATGTAACCAGTTTGAAAATCGTAAGGAGAATTTGTTTGTAATGCTTTTTGAATCATGACTTCTTTGCTCATCTCCGGCCATAAATAAGCCATAATTTCAAAATAAGCATCATATTGGCTCATACGCTCCATTACTTCTGGCGCTTCACTATCATAATAAGGTCTTAACGTTTCAAAGTTAAAGTTTTTTGCAAAATCACTAATTGTTTTGGCTGGTTCCGATTTATATAATTTCATAAGTAAGTAATGTTTTTGTTCAACAATAGTGGTTGTATAAAACTTATTTATTTTGCTCTTTTATCAATAAAGGTGATTGGTTTTCTGCTCATTTCAGGTGATTGTTGTTTACTTATATGTTCAGGTGTATTTAAAACAATAGTAGGGGCAACTCTTAATTTTGCTCTAAAATGGTCTTTTAATTCTTTGTCAAAATTATCTGGCGGATTAATAGCTCCAATATTAATTATTATTTCATCTGTTCCAATATCATTGGTATAAACTTCAATAATATAATTTTTGATATATGATACCGTATTTAAAATATCATAAAGTGCTGGTGGATATAAACTAGTGCCTTTAAATTTTATCATTTGCTGTTTACGACCTAAAATAGGGCTTACCCTAAGAGTTGTTCTTCCGCAGCGGCATGGTTCGTAATGGGCTTTGCAAATATCTCCAGTTTTAAAACGTATCAATGGCATTCCTTCCACATCTAAAGTCGTAACTGTTAATTCTCCAGCTTCTCCTTTTTTAACAGGTTGGTTATTATCATCTAAAAATTCCACTATTAATAACTCCGGATGATGATGCCCTCCTTTTCCTTCTTTACATTCTGTAAATGCAGCGCCCATTTCAGTAGAAGCATAGGTACTATACAATTCTACTGGCCACTTATCTGTAATGCGTTTACCTAGAGTATTGTATAAAAAATCTTCGTTGCGAATAGGTTCGCCTATACAAATCACTTTTTTGATACTACAATTTTTGTAATCGATGTTATTTTGTTCGGCAAACTCAACGAGCTTTAATAAAAACGAAGGAACAGCAATGGCAATGTTTGGTTTTAATCGTTTAATGGTGTCCCATTGAAATTCTGGCATCCCATTTCCAACTCTCACAACACCAGCTCCCATTTGTTTTAATCCCAAAAAATAAGCCATACCTGCCATAAAACGTCTATCAATAGTAGTCATTAATTGGTAGATATCGTTTTTGGTACCTCCAGCGCAAGCTAAAGATATATGTTCATTATAAGCTAATCTATCTAAATCTTTATTAGTTAATACAAATGTTAAAGGATCGCCCAGTGTACCACTAGTGGTAACGTAATCAATTATTTTTTCAGGAGAAACACAAATAAAATCCTGGTTGTGATGGTATAAATCATCTTTACTAGTGACAGGAATTTTTTGTAAATCGCTTATTGTTTTGATACTAGAAATATCAATATTATTTTCATTGAAACGTGACTTGTAAAATTTAGAATGAGTATTTACATATGATAATAAATTATAAAGTTTTTTTTCTTGAAATTTTTCAATTTCTAAGGATGATTTAGTCTCTATTTCAGGTAACAAGCCACTCATAAAAATCTGTAAATTAGCACGAGTTTACATATAATTTGATAAAACACAAAGCTATTTTAAAATTTACTTATATTTATTTTTTATTGCTTTTTACAATATAAAAATATAATACGTGATTTTATTATTATTATCTAATGGAATCTAGTCGATTTAATATTAAAGATGCTTTATTGCCTGATATTAGGGAATTTAAAGCGCCTGCATTGGCACAGAAAATTATTAATAGTAATCAGATTTCAGAATTAGTTTTGTTAGCATTTGAAAAAGATCATTTATTAAGTAGTAGAGCAATGTGGGTTTTTGGGCATTGTAGTGATATTGATTACAATTGTACAAAGCCATATCATCTAAAGTTGATTAATAATCTTAAACAAAAAAATCTACATAATGGCGTTATTAGAAATACGTTGAGGTTATTTCAAAGACATTCTGTTCCTAAAAAAACAGAATCATTTATGTTAGATAAATGTTTTGAATATATAAAAAATCCTTCCGAAGCTATTGCAGTTAGAGCATTTGCTATCACAGTTGTTTTTAATATTTCAAAGCCATATCCCGAATTATTAAATGAATTATTAATTGTTTTAAATCATTTAAGTGAAACGGAAGAAGGACCTGGTATTAGAAGCCGAGTAAAAAATACCATTAAAGCAATTCAAAAACTTAAAATATAGCCTAAAAAGGAAGAATTTAATATCTGTAACACCTCTTAAATTAGCTCTAAAGTTTTTTATTTTTGAGTTAAAAGATTCTGCATTTGCGTTCGTAATTCTATTATTAAAAAAGTTCATAATG
>JBEIPP010000232.1:0-3948 GCA_040376995.1 Flavobacteriales bacterium | reverse complement strand
GCTGAAACCTCTTCAAAACAGAACGCTTTGCCACTTTTTCTCCTTCATCATAGTGGTTACTATGCTTCAGTCAAAAAAGTGTCTGTTTTATTAAGCTTTCAACTCTCATTACGATTCCTAATGCATAATCTGGGTTAAACCCAGATTACGCATTAGAAATTACAAAAGGGAACTCAAAGATATTGCCAATCCATCACACAGGATAAGAATTTTTTTGCTTTTGCAAAAGCCCATTAAACATTTATCTTTTTTAGTAGCCTTTCGGCAAACATTGTTTCATCCCGATAGCTATCGGACAAACGGTTGCCTAACGCGAAAACGATAAATATTTAAAATTATTCCTAATACCTATCCATCAAAATAAATTACGAGATATTTTTTTTCTAATACGCGTTAACGATTGTCTTTCTATCCCTAGGTAAGATGATAAGTATGAAACAGTAACTCTACTAAATAGTTCGGGATTTTCTTTTATAAAATTAAGGTAGCGCTCTTCGGCTGTTTCAAATAAAAAACTTTCGATGCGTGTCAGTTGAATTTTTAATACTTCCTCAGCAACTAACCTACCGTATCTTTCCAAAATCGGATACTTTTCATATCCTTCTTGGATATGCTTGTAAGAAAGGCAAACAATAGTACTTGGTTCAATGCACTGAAATGAATATTTACTAGGAGTTTGAGATATAAATACAGAAAAATGAGTTGCAAATTCATTTTCTTGAATAAATTTCACTGATATTTCTTTGGAATATTTGTCAGTGTAATACGCACGCAATAAACCTGAGTACACAAATCCAATTTGTTGTTGTATAGAGTTTGCATTTATAAATATATCCTTTGGTTTTAACTTAAAAACAGTTAAACCACTCTCAATGTAATTTAGTTCATTATTTGTAACCTTGGGACATAATTTTTTAATTGAATTTAAATAGGCATTTATAGCATTTTTCATTTTAGTGTTTTACTAATTTAACTTTTAGCTATATTATCTTTCAATAATTATTTTCTTAGTAGAAATATTATTCTCATCTGAAATTTTGATGAAATACAAACCAGAAGTGAATTTATCTGTAGTTAAAACTTCTTTATTTGTAATTGTGCCCGTAAAAACAATTCGCCCTTCAGTATTAATAATTTCGATTGGCAGAGGTTTATTATTACCTGGTAACTCAATTGTTAAATTAAAGGTGGCAGGATTTGGGTAAATAATAATCTCCTGATTAAAATTATCCTTACAGATAACTGAAATTATATTAGAGTATTTAAATTTACCATTAAAATCTGTTTGTTTTAATCTATAATAACTTGTGCCTTCAATTGGAACGCCGTCAATTAATGAATAGTTTAATGTTTGTAAACTATTACCTGCACCATCTACATTCCCAAGTATGTTATACTTTATTCCGTCATAACTTCTTTCAATAGTAAAGTAATCGTTATTAGTTTCAGTAGCAGTGCTCCAATTTAGCGTTATGATATTATTTTCACATGACCCCGTAAAACTTAAGAGTTCTACAGGTAAAGGACCTAATGAGCTTTTTCCAATTACGAATTGATTAAATACGGTATAACCAGTTCTTTCTGAATAACCATTTCCTGAGTTATACATTCTTCCAGCACTTCCGTCTGATGGAATAGATGTAGTTGCTTCTAAGGTTAAAAAATTCGCATAACTAGTTGTCAATTGCCTTCTTAAAGGACAAAAAGTGTTATCATCACCAGCATTTAATGTCGTATTTTCAACATATAATCTAACACCAAAATTACCTGCTGTGCGAGCCCCTGTTGGAGCAAAGTTCCAAATTACTGTTTGACCGTTAATTTCGCCAACTGTTGCATTAATTGCAGTGCTGTTTTGTGTTGTGCTAAGGGCAGCATCGTTGTTTGGTGCTAATTGAGTAAAATCGGAAACTGAACCAGTAATTTCTGTTACACCTGCAAGATTGTTGTTTACAATTGCTGCCAAATGCCTATCTGATATGTTTGAACCATTAGCGATAGGGAAAAAATAAGTACTAGTGTTCGAAGCGATGGTTCTTCTTAGATTTCCAAAGACAAAACCATTAGTATATGTAAGACTTGCAGCGGCAGAATTTGTTAATATCAAATTATTTGATCCAGTAGTAACAACGCCATTAATCAAATTCAGGGAATTCGTAGCGGTTGCATTAGATGTTCCTCCTAAAACCACCCCAAAACTATTATCAACTGAAAGATTGAAGAAAGAAATTCCTGCGGTGGATGTAATTGTATTTGGCGCTGAGCATCCGTATAAGATTACTGAACTGTTATTAGGAGAAAAGGTACCAGAGTTAGAAATATTGCCATAAACTTCTAATGATAAAGATGTATTGTTAATAGTTAGTGATCTGCCAGCTCCTATGGTTAAACCAAAAACAGATGCATTTGTGATTATAAAAGGATTATTTGCACCTGCAGTTATTACAGCAGTTGTGTATTTTGTGGGTACACCATTAGTCCAATTTGATGCCGTATTCCAAGCGTTAGTGGTGCCAATCCAGGTAGTTGTACCAATTATTGGTTCTAAAATGGTAATTGAATTAGAGGTAAAGGTATTTGTTAAACAACCACCTAAATCTGGAGTTACACGGCAGGTAACCACATCGTTATTGGATAATCCTGCATTGGTGTAGGTTGTACTATTGGTGCCAACATTAGCCCCGTTAAGCTGCCACTGATATACCGGCGCCGTTCCTAAATTAGTGCCTACGGCTGTAAACGTACCAATGTTACCATTGGATATTTTAACGTTATTGGCTGTAGCACCAATGCTATTATTAGATACATCTACAAATAAAGGTAAGGTTGGGGCAATATTGCTTGTAAATAATACTGTTCCATTTCGGTAGTATTTAACCACATTATTTTCTACTGCAATCTTTAAAATATTACCACTGGCATAAGTTCCAAAAGCGCCACGGTCAGTTCCTGATTCATAAATACGGAGACCGCCACCGTTTTGAAGTAAAAATGCGTATTGTATAGAACTTAAATTAGAACCGCCATCCGCAGAACTTAGCCCAATTGCTCTTTCTCTATTAGTTTCAGCAGCGGTAGTTTGCATATAGCCATTGTTGCCTACCGACTGAAACGAAAAACCATTGCCATCCCAACTACCATTGTTGGTGAACTTGGTTAAGGTATTGGCATTAATGGTGTTGCGAATTGCTGATGCTGAAATAACCCAAGTTACATCTACCAAAGCCTCTTTACAAGCACTAGCAACTCCAGTGCCGGTAATGTAAAATTCATTTTGGTTGGTTAGATTAATATCTGCTATGGTAATTGAATTAGAGGTAAAGGTATTTGTTAAACAACCACCTAAATCTGGTGTTACACGGCAAGTTACCACATCATTATTGGATAAGAATGTATTGGTATAGCTTGTACTATTGGTTCCTACATTAGCACCGTTAAGCTGCCATTGATACACTGGCGCTGTTCCTAAATTAGTGCCTACGGCTGTAAAGCTACCGATGTTACCATTGGATATTTTAACGTTATTGGCTGTAGCACCAATGCTATTATTAGATACATCAACAAATAAAGGCAAGCTAGGGACAATACTGCTCGAAAATAATACTGTTCCATTTCGGTAATATTTAACCACATTGCTTTCTACAGCAATCTTTAAAATATCACCACTGGCATAGGTTCCAAAAGCGCCACGGTCAGTTCCTGATTCATAAATACGGAGACCACCACCGTTTTGAAGTAAAAATGCGTATTGAATTGAAGTAATATTGGCATTGGCATCCGCAGCACTTAAGCCAATTGCTCTTTCTCTATTAGTTTCAGCAGCGGTAGTTTGCATATAGCCATTGTTGTTTACCGATTGAAACGAAAAACCATTGCCATCCCAACTACCATTGTTGGTGAACTTGGTTAAGGTATTGGCATTAATGGTGTTGCGAAGTGATGAGGCTG
>JBEIPP010000228.1:0-4040 GCA_040376995.1 Flavobacteriales bacterium | reverse complement strand
CCAACGGTCTAAGCTATTTGGTGTGGCTTTAGTGCGTGAAGTGCTCAGTCCGTTCGCAGTTTGTTTCTTTAAATTTATTAATTCCATTTTCATTTGCCAAAACAAAAAGCCATAACAAATAGCTGTTGTTAGCAGCTGAAAATTCTAGAGTATTGGTAATCTATCTTGAAATGAGTGGTTGTTCCAAGCAAAACAAAATTGCTTGCCGATGGCCAAATCTTTTAAAGCAAAAACTCTGAACGACTTGAAAAGAAAATATTTCAAAATAAAAACTGAAAGTGATTTTATCTACTCGAATCCTCATTGCTTGAAAATTCGAAAAGTTCTAGTTTAAAATTTATTGCGCGATTAGTAACACTCTTTTAAAGCAAACGCCCGATTTGTCTTGAAAATAAATTTTTGCAAAGTTTAAACTGAATTATGTTTTGCCGCGTTTAATTTTTTGCTGCTAACGTTTGGCTATTTGCAGTGGCTGGCTTTTGAAAATGTATTTCTCCACTGTGACCAAACGTAATAGCGAAGTTAAAACTTTTAGTTTACACGTCCCCCAGCCATTGCAAATAGCTTTTGTTGGGCACAGTTGCATCTACTCTAATCTCTATTAATCAACCTTAGCACAAATTCCATTTCAACGTCCTTTTTACTAACCCAATTGTCGAACGTTGGACTAATTTCAAAGTCAGGTATTGTCCCACGACCAAAGTTTTTCCTCAGGTCTACCGCATTTGTGTAACGCTGTAACGGAACTGTCACTTGAAGCCCTGTTGGTATTGTTGCATTTGGCATCATTCCGCTTGTGTTTCCTTGAAACCCACCGCCACTTTCTTGTCCAATTACCTGTGCTTTTTTGTTATGTGATAATATTGCAACAAAGTCACTGCATGATGACAAGCACAATCCATTTGTTAGAATATATGTTTTGCCTCGGAAATTATTCTTTGCTGACTTTTGAGTTTCATAATAATCAAACTCCTTGGTAAGCCATGTCTTTCTCCAATGGTAAGAGTCTCCAAACTTTTTGGGTTTCTTATAAAAAAGCCTATTCAATCCTCTAATTTCTTTTGCTATTGCGTCCGTTACCTCAATTCTGTCCCAGTACCTAAACAAGCTGTCAAAGAAATGTGACGCAAGATATGCTGCGTTACCGTCTGTCCCCCCAGTATTATATCTGAGGTCAATTATTAAGTTTTTGATTTCATTACTTTTTATTTCCTTGAAGGTGGCTTTGATATATTTCTTGAATTTCTGTCCATTGTCTTTAATGGTACTATTAGCAAATGAATGTACTTTCAGGATTCCTATGTTATTAACTGTTTCGAATTCTAAAGGCTTTTTAAAATTGGATTCTAAAGCTTTAAGTGAAGGAAACACATTCTTGGAGACTCCATTTAATTTATAGGTCTTGTTAGCTCCATTGGTCTTAACTTCAATCACGAAAGTTTGAGTGACCTCAATTATAGTCTGATACCAAAACGAGAACCTGTGATTAAGCAAAAGAGTTTTTTCGGTTTGATTAAAACCGTCCGAAGGAATTGCTTTTAAAAGTTCGATTAATATGTCGGATATTGGTCTGTTGTTTATTGATACAACCTCACTACCAACCTGAATATCTTGATTTGTGTCGTAGTTCTTTGTGATTAGGACTTTTTTAGCTGAGTCAATAAATATTTCAATTGGAATTAATGTTGAATTGTTGTCCAAATATAATTGATAATCTTTTGAAAGGGATATCCCAGTGTGCAAGCATCCAATTTGTGCGAACAATGGCTTCATTTTTTTGTAATAATCTAACTCTGTAAGCGAGTCATTGATAGTCAATGAAGTTGAGTCGATTAACTTGTCAAATTTCTCTTTTGTAGTATATCTATAAAAACCTGGATGTTTTTCACTTATTCCATTCATCACACTTTTTGTCCAACGTTTTAAACTGTCGGGGTGATATTTCTTGTCGGGATTGAATTGGTTCTCTTGAGCTATCAGGTTAGTTGTCAAAAGGATAAGCAGTCCAAAAATTAATAATCTCATTTATATGAATTTGTAATTAGATGTTTCAATTTTCAAAATAGTTTTGGTAGTCCTCTCTGTCCCGATGCAATTGTGCCCAACGTTTGTGCTTCTGCAGTAGCGCGCTTCCGAAGCCGCGTCCTGTCCCCGACACCAAACGTTGAACGAAGATAACACTTATAGCTTACACGTCACCGCGCTATTGCAGAAGCATTTTGTTATGCTCAGTGCCGCGCATGCACAATACTCAACCACACGGATGCCAGTGCTTTGGTTTGTGTGTCGCACGCGCGGCACTGGCATTGGTGTGGTTTTCGGGGATTGTATTTTATCCATGAATATTAAAATGTCGTAAAACTCTCAATACCCGTAAAGTATTCCAGCGGCTTGGTTTCCCTGATTTCTCCATTTCAAAATGTGTTTGTCCCGGATGTTTTGACGCAAGCTTCCATTGTCCATCAACTGTCCTTTTTTCAAGAATAACATTTATAGCATCATCCATCCTCTTGTCATACTTTACTTTAGAAACTCGAAAGTAATCTAGGGCTTTGAGAATATCATAATACCATCGGCTGGGATAATATAGCTTCAAGAAATTCGGATTGATAACATCTCCAGTCCTTTCAGAACGAAATAACCTATGCATGAGAATAAATTCTTGGGATTTAAGTTTTGCATTTTTTAATTCGTTTAATCTGTAACTATACCCGTTTCTCTCATATTCTGAAATTCCTTCGAGAACTGAAAGAGTAGAGTGTAGTGAACTGTGAACCGCTCCCTTTCGATTTGATTGACAATTAAATCCTCCATCGCTCATCTCTTCTGATAGTAAGAAATCAACGATGGATTTTAAGAGTTCTTCTTTCGTATGAAAATAGGACGAATAGTTTAAAACCATTCCGTTGACGCAAACATCGCTTTTTTTAATAGTTCCGATAGGAAGTATTCCTCCATCTGCACCCTTTTCGTTTTCAAAAATAATATTAAGGGTCTCTCTTATTGATTTGTTGTTTGTAGGAATGTTGAGATTTTTTAAATCCAACAATGTATAGTGACTTGATGTCCATTTTGGTTGATAGAAACCGCGCCCCCAATGTCCATTTTGTTGGCGATAGGATAGAAATTGTAACCCCCAACCTTCTGATTCAATCTTCTTTCTAAGATTTGGTTTGTCCGTATCTAATAAGTCCCTGTGTGTCTGATATTGAATAGATACATCACCTTCAAGTAACCATGATATTATTTCGTTGTTCGTCATTTCTACAATTACAACAAGGCAAACATCTGTTATACCGTTTCATGAATTTTACTTCACCCTCCTTTCAAGCAAATATCCCATTGCAATACTTATGGTAGGAATGGCGATGTAACTTAGTCCGATTGACATAAAATAATCTGCAAAAGTTGTCTTCATTATTGGAATGAGAATTACTGCGTCAAGGATAATATTGATGGCAAACCAGGACAAGCCTACAATAACCCCATTCCTAATGAAATCGGTATCAACTAACTTGAAGTATCGCAAAAGAAGATAGCAACCACTTAGGGTTCCTACAACCATAATTGTTGACTTAAATGTGCTATAGGGAACAATAAGTTCACCGCCTGGTTTATAAAATAGAAATGAAACTGTAAACGGAATCAACCAAGATAGGAAACCGAACAAGATGTTTTTGGTAACTAATTTCTTTGTCATGACTATTGATTTTTGTGTGAATGTCCTAACCCAACAAATTGTCCGAAATGATATTTGTCATTGTTTAAGTTGATTGTTGTCAAGTTACCCAAAATGCGTGTGGCAAAGATTGGCTCTTTTGCTTGCTTTGGTGTCGCGTTTGAATGTGCGGCAAGCAAATGTGCCAATGTGTGGTGGACCCTGTCCGCGCGGCATTGTGCACAACGGTTAAGCTATTTGGTGTGGCTTTTATAGCTTGAAATGCTCAACACGTTCGCGGTTTGTTTAAATAAAATTATCTAATTCTTTTTCAATTGCCAAAACTAAAAGCCATAGCAAATAGCTGATGTTAGCAGCTGTG
>JBEIPP010000211.1:0-4567 GCA_040376995.1 Flavobacteriales bacterium | reverse complement strand
GGCTTCTTAACTAATAAATCTCTTAATGAACTATCCGCTTTTCGTTTGCGGGTTGCAAAAGTACATATCCTTTTTCTAATCACCAAATTTATTTTAAAAAATTTTAATCTTTTTTTAAATAAACTTTTCTCTTCTCTCTTATCAACTTTACAACCTCAATTAACGGGCTGCAAATGTATAGATTATTTTCTTTCCTGCAAGATTTATTTTGGATTTTTTTAGAAATTTTTTGGATTTTTTGTCGAATTAGCGAATTTTATAGATGTATGTTGTTTGATTGTCGTTTACTGGATTTAAAAAATGCATGGTTTTATCAATGAAACTAGGTTCAATTGTTGCCTCATAGTGCAAGGTTGGGAATCTTTTTCTAAGTGAATCAACTCTTGCATTAATATTCTCGGCTTGCATAAATACAACATAATTAGGTCTTTCACTAGGTTGCATTCTATTATATATCTTAAGAGCAGTGTCGGGTGGGGCTATTTTAGTAACACCAATTGTAGAGCCCCATTTTCCTAAATAAAAAAGTGGTGGTAATAAAAAATCATCTCGGTTAAAATCATCTATCATCACCATTTTTAAATCTTCTTTTTTCGCAACATAACACATTGCTTCTACTCTGTTTTTTTTAGAATAAGATAATGTGAGAGCTGGAAGGAGAATAGAGTTGATAATCACACAGAATATCATAGAATTTTTAAACCATTTTTTATTTCCCCAATCTTTATTTTCAATGATTTGGAAAAGTCCGATAAATCCTAAAATAATTACAAATGGGATAATTGGTAAGATAAAACGCTCTTGTTTATTAGGGAAATATGTATGAAAGGCTAGAAAGAAAAGGGATGGCCAAAATAGTATACTTTCTTTTTTCCAATTTTTTAAATACCCGTAAAATAAAAATATACTTAATGGTGGGATTAATAACCCTAAAATAATGGAGAAATACATGTGCCAAACATTAGCTCCATATGTTGTGGCGTTTTCGATATTGTAACGCACATACTCAGTAAATTCAGCAAAAGGTTTAAGCCAAATAAAATAGTCTACAACTCCTTGAGTTAAAAAAGCAATTCCTGAAAATCCTAGTATTATAAATATTATATTTTTAAAGGATGTGCGCAATAATAATAACGCTAACCCAAATCCTGCAGAAAATAATATCGTTTGAAAACGAATAGAAAACGCTATTCCTAGCCAAATTCCTATAAGCAACGCATCTTTTACAGTGAGTTTAAAATCGTTTTTTACTATGTGCCAAGTGGCAATTAAAAGAGGTGGAATACAAACAAATTCTACTAAATTCCTAACGCTCATAAACGGTATAAACCATAGAATAGCCAAAGTTAACCCTACCCAAGATGCTACCTTAAGATTTGAACGCTTATAGGCAATTTTGAATCCATAATAAATAATAAGCATAGACCATAATGCATGAATAAAACGCACAACATACATTTTCCCCTGAGGATCTGTTAATCCAAAAAACGTAAGTGTTTTAAAAATAATAAAATGCAAACCAACGTAAAAAAAACTATGCCCCTGAGGTATACGATTAGGGTCGCTATCAGAAGGCAGCCAATTATTATAATCTTCGCCATCTACCCAAGATTGTGATGCTTCTACGATTAAAAAATGATCGTCGTGAAACCCAAAACCTTTTGAAAAAATTGCGGCTAATAATCTAAAAATTAAGCCTAAGAAAATGGCTGTACGAAGTGGATGTAGTTTAAAATAATTCTTAAAAGATGTTATCATTATTTTTGAGATTTTGAATATAAAAAAAAGGCTACAAAGGAAAATAAAAAATTAGGTATCCATACAGCCACCATTGGCTGTGCAAGACCAGATGTAGCAAAAGTGGTTGAAATATGCATGAATAAAATATACATACAACTAATTACAAGCCCTAAAGCAATATGCAAGCCTACTCCTCCCCTTACTTTACGTGAAGAAATAGAAACTCCTATGATGGTGAGAATAAAAGTAGCAAAAGGGAAAGCCGTTCTCTTGTACATTTCGACTTCAAAAAACTCTATCCGACTTGAGCCTTTAATTTTTTCTCGAATTATAAATTCTTTTAATTCAAAATAATTTAACACTTCAAATTTACTTTCCAACCTAATCATGTCTTTTGGAGAAAAATCTATCTTAATTCTTTTTGAAGGAGTAAACTTGTGAGTTTCCTTAAAAACAAATTTGGATTTTAAAGTTTTTAAAGAATCTGAAGGCGCGTAAATAAGTTCTCTCTCAAACACATTCATTAAATCCCATGATGATGAAACGCTGTCCCATTTCATACTCTCAGCTTTTAAAATACCCGTTTGTTTATTGTTAGAAATTTTTTCTATTGAAATCTCGTTAGCCGAATTAGTAAAATTATCATAACTTCCCATATATAAAGTTAACCCTGGAGCTATTTGTTTGTGAATGTTTCTTTCGTCAGTATTATAGCCTTCATTAATGTATTTATCCTCAAATCCAATACGCACTTTATTTGAGCGAGGAATAATAAAATGATTCAATAGCAATGACATTAACGTAATTAATCCTGCGCCAATCATATATGGTCTTAATATTCTTCTAAAGCTTGTTCCACTAGATAAAATAGCCACAAACTCAGTTTTATAGGCCATTTTAGAAGTAAATAAAATAACGGCAATAAACGTAAATAAGGGACTGAATAAATTTCCGTAATAGGGAATAAAATTTAAGTAATGATCAAAAATAATTTCTTTAATAGGGATTTTTTCGGAGATAAAATTGGATAACTTTTCGGAGATATCAAACACAATGAAAATACATAGCATAAGAGATATAGAAAAGAAAAACGTTCCTATAAATCTTTTAAGTATGTATTTATCAAGTATTTTAAGCATTACAAGCGATGTGCTAATTGTTTTACCATCTTATTTTTCCAATCATAAAAAGTACCATCAATAATTCTATTTCTGGCTTCGGTAACTAGCCACAAATAAAAAGCCAAATTATGAACACTTGCTATTTGCGCCCCTAAAAATTCGTTACAATGAACTAAATGACGAAGATATGCTTTTGAGTATTCTCTGTCTACATAGCTTGTTCCATATTCATCTAATGGAGAAAAATCATTTTTCCATTTCTCGTTCTTGATATTAATGATACCGTTTTGCGTAAATAACAAACCATGACGTGCATTGCGTGTTGGCATAACGCAATCAAACATATCAATACCCAAAGCAATGCCTTCTAAAATATTAACTGGTGTGCCAACTCCCATTAAATAACGTGGTTTATCGGCAGGTAAAATATTACAAACTAATTCCGTCATCTCATACATATCTTCCGCAGGCTCTCCAACAGATAATCCACCAATCGCATTTCCCTCGGCATTTTTAGAAGCAATATATTCAGCTGATTTCATACGTAAATCTTTATAAACAGAACCTTGTACTATTGGGAATAAAGCTTGAGAATAACCATATTTTGGTTCCGTTTCATTGAAACGTGTTATGCATCTATCTAACCAACGATGAGTTAGTCCCATTGAGTTTTTTGCATAAGTATAATCACATGGATATGGTGTACATTCATCAAATGCCATCATAATATCAGCTCCAATAGTGCGCTCAATATCCATCACTCTTTCGGGTGTAAATAAATGTTTACTACCATCAATATGTGATTTAAAAGTTGCTCCTTCTTCTGTTAATTTACGAGAATTGGCAAGTGAAAACACTTGATAACCTCCACTATCTGTTAAAATTGGTCTATCCCAACCATTAAATTTATGTAAACCTCCAGCATTTTCTAAAACTTCTAATCCTGGTCGTAGATACAAATGATAGGTATTTCCTAATATTATTTGAGCTTTAATATCGTCTCTTAATTCTCGCTGATGAACTGCTTTAACAGTAGCAGCAGTGCCTACAGGCATGAAAATAGGAGTTTGTATTTGACCATGGTCGGTTTGAATAACTCCAACTCGGGCTTTAGTTTGTTTGTCTTTATGTAGAAGCGAAAATTTCAATGCTATTTTTTTGCGTAAAGATACATTTTTAACTAAAAGAGTGATTGAATTGAGAAATTAGTCTGCTGATTTTACCACTTATTAGCAAAAACCAACCAGATACAAAGTGTAAATGTAAAGTTCTGTTAAAACCATTGCTTTGGCATGGCATTGAAAACAACTATACAAACAATAAAAATTAAAATCATGAAAACCTCTATTAAAACATTAACTACTATTTGTACAGTAATTATTAGTTTAAGCGCAAGTGCACAAAGAAACCATAACGGTAACCAACCACAATCCAATAATCAACCTCAAAACAATAATAAAAATAATGAAAGACATGGCTGGGGAGGAAATCATCACGGTCACGGACCTTGGGGCGGAAACGTATCAATTCATATAGGAGGAAACCCAAACTATTATGACCCAAACAACTATGGTTACGGCTACAACAATAATTATAATGTAAAAAAGCCGCAAGAGGATCTATAGCCAATCGGCTTATGTTATTAAACAAGCTTTACAGTTTTCTGATTGGAATGATATATATTCTCTATGGCAGCAAAAGCTATC
>JBEIPP010000194.1:0-5435 GCA_040376995.1 Flavobacteriales bacterium | reverse complement strand
CAAACCTATAACCAAATTCAAAATTTCTACAAAATTGAAATGGTAAATTTGACAAATGAAAATACTGATTATAGAAGACGAAAACGAACTTGCCAACAGCATCTCCGAATATCTTTCGGAAGAAAACTATTTGTGTGAGTTTGCCCGAACTTATAATCAGGCATTGGAGAAAATCGAATCATTTCATTACGACTGCATCTTATTAGACATAATGTTGCCAGACGGCAACGGTATGAATATTTTAGAAGAACTCAAAAGGCAAGACAAACAAGACGGTGTAATTATTATTTCGGCAAAAAATGCATTGGACGACAAAATAAAAGGATTACAAATCGGTGCAGATGATTACTTAACCAAACCTTTTCATCTTTCGGAATTAGCAGCTAGAATTTACTCTGTTATCCGCAGAAAACAGTTCGGAAATGCCAATTTAGTTCAACAAAATGAATTACAAATTGACTTATTAGGCAAGACTGTTAAATTCAAAAATCACCCTATTGAGCTTACTAAAAAAGAGTTCGACTTACTGCTCTACTTTATCGGAAACAAAAACAGAGTAATTTCAAAAAGCACCTTAGCCGAACATCTTTCAGGCGACTTTGCCGATATGTTAGACAATCACGATTTTGTGTATGCTCATATCAAAAACCTGAAAAGGAAATTGAACGAAGCAGGGTGTGAACATTATTTGAAAACTGTTTACGGAACAGGTTATAAATGGGAAAGATGAATAAATTATTAAACAAATCACTAAAATCATTTACCATTTATGCTCTAATTGTATTAGCTACAAGTGTTCCAGCGTATTATTATTTGGTGGACAGCATTTGGCTAAGAGAATTAGATGAACATAATGAAATTGTTGCTGACAGAACTGAAAAGGAATTAAATAATTTAAACTTAACTGAAACTGAATTAAATCAAAGTGTTACACTTTGGAACAAAATTCAGCCCGGAACTAATTTAGAAAAAACCAACTTAGACAACAACAGAAACGATAGCACTTATACTGTTCTAAGAAAAAACATATACGTTGAACACAATGAAATAGACAGATTCAGGGGACTTTCAAGAGTGATTAAAATAAACGAAGAAAACTACTTGTTAGCCGTTGAAACCAATGTTGAAGAAACCGAAGAAACAGCAATTGCAATAGCCATACTTACGTTTTTGTTTTTCTTGATTTTGGTTATCGGTTTTCTAATTCTTAACAGGCGATTATCCGTAAAATTATGGCGACCGTTTAAAAACACTTTAACGGAGTTAAAAACATTTAATCTTAATTCACAAAGTAAAATTTCGTTTGAAAAATCAAACATCCTTGAGTTTGAAGAATTAAATGTGGCTTTGAATAAATTAATAGAACATACTGTTTCGGTTTACAAATCCCAAAAAGAGTTTACCGAAAATGCTTCACACGAATTGCAAACTCCTTTGGCAATCATCAAAAACAAATTGGACATACTTTTGCAAAAAGAAGCTTTAACAGACAGGCAATACCAAATTATTGAAGACATAAATAAAGCATTGACAAGGGTTTCACGTATCAACAAAAATCTATTATTGCTTGCCAAAATAGAAAACCATCAGTTTGATGATAGCGAAACAATAAACGTGAGCGAATTGACCGAAGAATGCTTGGAGCAATTGCAGGAACATTTTTCAAATAAAGAATTAAGTGTTCATACTTCGATAGAAAAAGATTGTGTCGTTACAGGAAATAGAGTTTTGATTGAAGTGCTCATCAATAATTTATTACTCAATTCGATTAGACATAACTCACAAAAAGGAACTATCGAAATTAAATTGAACGAATCAGGCTTCATTATTAGCAATTCAGGAATAACAACATTGGAGAAGGAACATCTATTTAAGCGGTTTAAAAAATCTTCAGAAGAAAGTTCAGGAAGTGGTCTTGGCTTGTCTATTGTTGAGCAAATCTGCAAAAGGCATCAATGGACAATAGACTATGATTTTGCCCAAGAAACACACATTTTTAAAATCAACTTTAGGGCAATTCAAAATTTCTTCTAAATCGCTTCGGAGTTTTGTAGGGTAACTTAAAAAATTATCCAATTTATGAAGCGTATTATAGCAACTCTGATTATTGTGTTTTCAATCACAATCGTAAAGGCTCAAGAAAAAGACACCATTTCGTTTATTAAATCAAAACGAATGTCAGATGCAGACCTTGCAAAGAAACGTGAAGGTACATTTATAACAGGTATTCCAGACTTCTCTTCCGACCCGGTAACAGGTTTTGGACTTGGTGTTAGGACTAATATTTATTGGAACGGACAACGAACAAATCCGTTTTTCGCATACACTCCATATCTTGCTAAACTAAAAGCAAATGCAGCTTACTATACTTCAAACGCAAGAGAAATTATTTTATCGCTTGACGTTCCGTATTACAAAGGCACACGTTGGCGTTTCAAAGTTGACTTCAAGGCTCAACAAAATCCAGCCAACTTGTATTTTGGTTCAACAGAATCTACACTTGGAGAATTGAGACTTCCTTCTACTCTAAACGGTGGACAAACTTATTCAACCTACTCATCATTTGACAAAGCAAGAAAAACCTTGCGACCTGGAGGAATTGGAGAAGCAAGTTTTGTAACAGACGCTTTATCCAACAGATTTAGAGAAACTGAGTATATGCTAAATCTAAAAGCCGACTATGCACTTGGAAAAAAAGGAGTTTGGCGAATTATGGGTGGTTACGAAATTCAACATTTAAGTTACAAAACATTTGAAGGTACAGAAGCCGAAGCAATCGATCCTGTTACTGGACAAGAAACAACTGCACCGAATGGAACATCATTGCTTAGACGTGATTTTCAACAGGGATTAGTTTCTGGGCTTAATGGTGGTTGGGTTTCTATTATTCAAACTGCATTAATTTTTGACACAAGAGATTTTGAACCTGACCCAACACGTGGTTACTATGTAGAAATTGCAAATGAATTTTCAAGTCCAATCATTGGTTCACAGTTTGACTTTAACAAATTATTTATACAAGGTCGAGTTTATAAAAAGATACCAATTGGAACAAGAACAGTTTTTGGCGGACGATTTGGTGTTGGAAACATATTTGGTAGTAATGCTCCATTCTTTGAATTTCAAGACCAATGGAGTCCAGACGGTAGTATAAATGCATTAGGCGGTAAACAGTCCCTTCGTGGACACAGAGCAAACAGATTTTTAGCACGTTCATTAGCATTCGCAAACTTTGAATTACGCATAAGACTTGCAGAAGTGGAAGTAAAAAAACAACGCTTTGCTTTTGGTATTGCACCATTTTTTGATGCAGGAACTGTTAGGGACAAATGGCAAGACTTAAATTTTACAAATATCAAAACTTCATACGGTGGCGGTTTACGAATTGCGTGGAATCAATCAACAATTATTTCATTCGACTACGGTGTTTCAAAAGAGGACAAATTATTTTATTTCGGCATTGGACAAGCATTTTAGAATTCAAAACGACTGACTTAAACTTAATAAAAGTACCTTAGTCGGACGAAAAAAAGAAGGCCAGCATTCAGACACTTCAGCAGCTAGAACAATACCTTGACCAGAATACTAAATCGTCGCCACGACCATTTATGTTTAAACTTGCTGGAATAGTTGAACAAGCGAGCATTCACATCGTCAACTTACCGAAAGGTTCTGAAGTACGTTCGCCCGACGAAGCACACAAGGGACAGAAAAACTACGAACTAAAAAATGAGCAGTCCGAAATAATTGGTTTTTTCTCAACCGAACATCAGGCGATCTTTACACACCACGATACATTTTTACATCTGCACTTAATCACCACAGACCGAACGAAAATGGGACATCTGGACAAGGTGCTGTTTAAGAAAGGAACAATGAAACTGTATTTGCCGACAGAATAATAAAAGCACGAATGCAATTCCACATCGAAACCGAACGCCTCATTCTTCGTGAACTTCGCCCCGAAGACGCCAAAGACTATCTTGTTCTCAATTCTGATCCTGTCGTGCTGCATTATCTCGGTGAAACTCCGCTTTCCACGATTGAGCAATCGCATGAGAGAATTGATAACATCCGGCAACAATATGCAGATCACGGAATCGGACGTTGGGCGGCAATTGAAAAATCGTCCGGAGAATTCATTGGATGGAGCGGATTGAAATTCATCACCGAAATAGAAAACAACCAGACCCGTTTTCACGATGTTGGCTATCGGTTAATTCCGCGCTTCTGGGGAAAAGGGTACGCCACTGAATCAGCGAAAGCAGCCTTAGAATATGGATTCCGCACAATGAACCTTCAGGAGATCATCGGAATGTGCAATGAAAATAATCTCGCATCGCGACGTGCACTCGAAAAATGCGGGCTTACGTTCATTGAGAAATTTAAATGGGCGGATCTAACTTGCGATTGGTTGAAGATTACGAAAGAAGAATGGAGTAATTTGCAGAAGTAAATCCGAGCACTTGAAACTACTCACCGTTGATCCTCGAAAGATTTTTCTGCTTGACGCAATCGGTGCGCTCCTAACCGCTTCCCTTCTTTTTCTGGTGGTCAGGAAATACGCTTTGTTATTTGGAGTACCTCCGACCTGGAGTAAGATGCTTGCCGGAATTGCGTTAGCGCTATCCGTGTATTCCTTCTGTTGCTACTTTCTTGCAGGTGACAAATGGAAACTGCTGATGAAAATTATAGCGGTGTGCAATATGCTCTATTGCTGCATAACTCTCGCCATAATCTTAATGCTGACCGAAACAATCACCACTTTAGGTATTGCGTATTTCCTGATTGAAATAGCAGTAATACTGGCTCTGGTAATTTTCGAGCTTCGCATCGTGCGACGTTGAACCGAATTCTGGTGTGTTTCTAAATTTTCAAACGACTTAAGAAATCAAATGAACTTAGAGCTACAAATAGTACAATCGCATAATCTAACTGAATTAACAGAGCTTATTCTGCTCTTTGAAAATGTATTTGAAAGAGAAGATTTCAAATTACCATCTGACAAACACTTACAAAAGCTCTTAGATCAAGAAGGCTTCTTTGCTGTCATTGCGAAAACAAATAACAAGATTATTGGCGGGCTTACCATTTACGTTCTTGATCAATATTACTCCACGCGACCATTAGCCTACTTGTATGACCTTGCAGTGATGGTGGAGTATCAAAGAATGGGTGTGGGAAAAAGTTTAATTGCATTCACGAACAAGTATTGCAGAGAAAAAGGATTTGAAGAAGTATTTGTTCAGGCAGAGAAAGTTGATGATTATGCAATTGACTTTTATCGAACTACTAAACCGACAGATCAACAACAAGTCTTACATTTTTCTTATAAGCTAATTGTTAATAATCACACCACTGGAGAATACGTTAACAAAACAACGACGCCCTAAGAATTCCACAGGAAAACGACGGTTTTAGTCATATCAATCGGT
>JBEIPP010000227.1:0-4106 GCA_040376995.1 Flavobacteriales bacterium | reverse complement strand
AGCTTCAACAACAGAATCTCTAATAAATAAACAAATTATCCCTAGTTTCGAATATTTATCAAATATAAATTATAATACAGGACGAATTTTAATGTCTATTTATCAAAAAGACAGGCAAATCACATTAGATTAAATAGTAATTTTGTAACATGCAATCTCAATATGATATTATAGTAGTTGGTGCTGGTCACGCAGGTTGCGAGGCTGCTGCTGCTGCTGCTAATATGGGTTCAAAAGTATTATTACTTACTATGAATATGCAAACCATAGCTCAAATGAGCTGCAACCCAGCAATGGGTGGTATTGCAAAAGGCCAAATTGTTCGTGAAATTGATGCTTTAGGTGGTTATAGTGGAATTGTTTCTGATAAATCAGCTATTCAATTCAGAATGTTAAACCGCTCAAAAGGACCTGCAATGTGGAGTCCCCGTACTCAAAGCGATCGTATGTTATTTGCAGCTACTTGGAGAGAAATGTTAGAGCAAACTCCTAATGTTGATTTCTGGCAAGACATGTGTCGTGAATTAATTGTATCTAAAGACGGGAAAAGAGTGGAAGGTGTTATTACAGGTATGGGTTTAGAATTTAAAGCTAAGGCCGTTGTATTAACTAATGGAACATTTTTAAACGGATTAATTCATTTAGGAGAAAAACAAATTGGCGGCGGTCGTAGTGGCGAATCTGCTTCTTATGGAATTACCGAACAATTAGTAAGTTTAGGGTTCGAAAATGGTAGAATGAAAACAGGAACGCCTCCTCGTATAGACGGACGTTCTTTGGATTATTCTAAAATGGAAGAACAAGAAGGGGATGTTGCTATTGATAAATTCTCTTATTTAGACAATACATCTCCATTTATTTCTAACGACGGACGTCCAGTAAAAAAACAAGTTCCTTGTCACATTACTTATACTAACCAAGACGTTCACGATATTTTAAGAACAGGATTCGAAAAGTCACCCATGTATTCAGGACGAATTCAAGGTTTAGGCCCTAGATATTGTCCAAGTATTGAAGATAAAATTACACGTTTTTCGGAGCGTGATAGACATCAGTTATTTGTAGAACCAGAAGGTTGGGATACAGTTGAAATTTATGTAAATGGATTCTCAACTTCTCTTCCAGTTGATGTTCAACAAAAAGCATTAAAGTTAATTCCAGGTTTTGAGAATGCTAAAATGTTTCGTCCTGGTTATGCAATTGAGTACGATTATTTTCCACCGACTCAATTACAGTTGACACTTGAAACAAAGTTAGTGGAGGGTTTATATTTTGCTGGACAAATTAATGGAACTACTGGTTATGAAGAAGCTGCTTGTCAAGGTCAAATGGCAGGAATTAATGCACATTTAAAAATCAAGGAAAAAGACCCATTAATATTAAAACGACACGAAGCATATATTGGAGTTTTAATAGATGATTTAGTTACTAAAGGAACCGATGAACCTTACCGTATGTTCACATCTCGTTCGGAGTATCGTTTACTATTACGTCAAGATAATGCCGATGTTCGTTTAACGCCTCTATCCCACTCTATTGGTTTAGCAAGTGACGAAAGAATGAACCGTGTTTCAGACAAGATTAAGAATTATGAAAACTTAATTAAATACTTTAAGAATACTAGTGCTGAACCCGAAGAAACAAATACGTATTTAGAAAGTATTAACTCTGCCCCTTTAACACAAAAAATTAGATACTTTAATGTGTTATCTCGTCCTGATGTTTCTATTATTGATTTAGCAAAACATTGTACAGATTTAAAAAACACCGTTTCAAATATGGATGACGACACCATGATGCAAGCTGAAATTTTAATGAAGTACGAAGGGTATATTGAAAGGGAAAAAGAGAACGCTGAGAAAGTAGCTAAATTAGACAACTATAAAATTAAGCCAGATTTTGACTTCAAAGCCGTTCCAAGTTTGTCTTTAGAAGCGAGAGATAAATGGACAAAATTACGCCCAACAACTATTGGTCAAGCAAGTCGTATTTCGGGAATTAACCCTGCAGATATTTCTGTGTTATTAGTTCATTTAGGTAGATAAGTAAATAGATGATCGAGCTTTTCGAAATCAATAATTGAGATAAACATTAAAGGTTCCACGTGGAACAAATAGAATAAAATATGTTAACTATAGAAAAATGTTTAGTGTGTGGCTCAAATCAGTTTGAGCCTTTTTTAGTTTGTAAAGATCATACGGTAAGTAAGGATAATTTTTATATTGTTTCTTGTAAGATGTGTGGGTTTAAATTTACAAATCCACGTCCCACAGATTTAGTTTTGGGAGACTATTATAAAGCTGAAGAGTACGTTTCACACACTAATACTAAAAAAGGATTAATTAATAAGCTTTACCATGCTGTAAGAAACTACACTCTTAAAAAGAAGATACAACTGGTTTCTTCTTATGTTTCACGTGGAACTATTTTAGATTATGGATGTGGCACAGGAATGTTTTTAGCAGCTTGTAAAGAAGCCGGTTGGAATACTATTGGAATGGAGCCAGATGATAGCGCAAGAAAGATTGCTATCGATCAAGATTTAAGTGTATATTCAAACAAGGAGAGTGTTAGCAATTATATCAAAGAGAAACAAGTTGAGGCAATCACACTTTGGCATGTGCTTGAACATGTAACGGATATGCCAGAGACGTTGTCTTTCTTTAAATCTAAGCTTAAAAAAGACGGCGTATTAATTATTGCCGTTCCTAACCATGTTTCATATGATGCGCAATACTATAAAAAGTTTTGGGCTGCATATGATGTTCCTCGTCACCTTCACCATTTTGATTTAAAATCTATGAAATCTTTATTAGAGAATAATGGTTTTAAAATAGTTGAAACTAAACCTATGAAATTCGATAGCTTCTATGTTTCTATGCTTAGTGAGAAATGTAAAACAGGTTCGATTAATTTAATTAAAGCTTTCTGGATAGGATTACTATCTAATCTAAAAGCAAAAGATTCTAGCTCCTACTCCAGCACTATTTATATTTTTAAACATTTATAAGTTCCACGTGAAACATTAAGCCCCGATAGGTAATTCTGTCGGGGCTTTTTATTTCTTACAATTAATTCCTTCTCTTAGATGTTTAGCCAAGCGGTAATTGCGTGAAGTGTATATTAGTTTGTTAACATTCTAATTTCCCCCCTTTGCATTATTAATCAATTAACAGTTTTTAGATTTGCAAATGCATACTGTTAGGCTGTTAAGTTTGTTCTACGAGAAACTTGTTTTTATGTTTTTAGTTAACTGAGGTTCTCGAAGTGATCATTACCCCAACCTTAAAATTGCAGAAAATTTTGAACATACCTTCCCAACATTTCTATTCTCTTTTATATATGCATGGGTTTTGTTCCACGTGAAACTTTTTTGGTTTCGTGAATCTTTAGGATGTGTTTTTATATGTTTAAATTATTTTTTTTATTCCCATACCTGTCTGCCGACAGGCACGTGATATAGCCATGTTTATTTTCTCCAGATAGCTATCGCGAAGTGTTTGCGTTTTGGAATCATACTTATTTCTTATAGTTGATTTCTGTAGCTACTTCGCCGTGGTTTTTTGTTTTTTGTTTTTTGTATGTGTAAAGCACCATCTCAAATGAAACAATATCTCTGATCGTATTGTCATGCTATCTGTTCGTTGAATACATACTCAATCCATTGAAGTATTTTATATTGGTTTGATATAAGAATACTCTAGAGTCATACACAAAGAGTAGATTGCTACAGCACGCTATTTAAAACTTATTCAGTTTACTTCTTGTAATAAGATTATATTATCGCAAATTCCTATAGCCTCTCTTTGAGAAGTGTAACTTAGTCTTTTGTTTTGATAAGTTTTATTAAAGAGTCATCGCAAGCAATATTTCTATTTTTTGTTTATTGTTCTTATCTCAATTGTATTTTGTTTCGCTTTTATCTAAGTGTTCTTCGTTAAACATATAGTCCTAGTAGATATTTCGGGTCAGGGATAAAAGTTGGGGATAATCCTTTTAAGCAAATAATTTATATAGCCTAAAAAGGAAGAATTTAATATCTGTAACACCTCTTAAATTAGCTCTAAAGTTTTTTATTTTTGAGTTAAAAGATTCTGCATTTGCGT
>JBEIPP010000120.1:0-9429 GCA_040376995.1 Flavobacteriales bacterium | reverse complement strand
TTATTATCAAAAAACACTCCTCATAAATTTATTAACTGGTCATACAATTGTTTTTTTATTGGGATATTGATGTTTTCAGGATCTTTATATTTTTTATGTACTCGTAATTTATTTGGTGCCGAATGGTTAAAAGTCCTAGGTCCCATTACTCCAATTGGGGGTTTATTTTTTATAGCAGGCTGGGTTCTCCTCCTACTTGTTGGATTTAGCGGAAATAAGAAGGCTTAAAATCTAGCCTTTAGCTTTTTGTTGATTTTCTGGAATTTAAGTAAACGCTTTATTTTTTCTTATCTTGAAAAGTTCTAAAAAAGCATAAACATGTTACGTATATATACCCTCGGATTAATTATCTTTTTAAGTTTTAACTTATTTTCTCAAAGAGGTAAAGATGGAACGCCAACAATAGGCGCTGCAAATACGGTTGTAAATATTTATACTCCTGTAACCAATAATATTACAGCCGGAGCAGGATCTAACACTATTAGTGTTGGCAATAGTACTGGTTTTGCAGTTGGAGATTTAATTTTGATTATTCAAATGCAAGGTACCAGTGTTAATGCGTATCATGGAGGAACAACCGGCCCTTGGTTTGACGGAAATTCAGCATTACCAACAGATACCACTTATGGACGTATAACAAATTATAATAACTGTGGAATGAATGAGTTCGCTCAAATCAGTTCAATACCAAACAGTACATCTATTGTAGTTGACTGTGATTTAAAAAACAGTTATGATGTCACTAAAACCATAAATATTGTTACAGGAAACCTCAATTTATTAGGAAGAGTTCAGGTAGTGCGTGTACCGAGATATTCATTCTTAACTTTAAATGGTCCGGGTACAATATCTTGTGCACAATGGAATGGTAGCACTGGAGGAGTTTGCGTAGTAGAGGTTGAAAACAGTATAACACTTAATACTATAGGTGGCTTTAATGTTTCAGGGAAAGGGTTTAGAAGTGGAACTGCTTTCAATTACACACCTACTACAATTATCAGTAGCGACAAGTATGGCTGCAACAAATCTCAAGAAGGAGGAGCAAAAGGAGAGTCTGTTGCTGGTGATTCTGCTTTTTACAGAAACTATGCTTCCGTATTCTCAAGAGGGAATATGGCAAATGGAGGCGGAGGAGGTAACTCTCACAACTCTGGCGGTGGCGGAGGTGCAAATGGACATAGCGGTAGTCCGTTTAATAGTTTAGGCAATCCAGCAACTGGATACAATGCAATGTGGGATTTAGAATTTTTAGGTATGGCAACCAACACTTCTTCTGGCGGCGGAAGAGGCGGCTATTCATTTTCAAACAGTAATCAAAATGTAAACACAGTAGCGCCTGGAACATATAGCACGGCTACAAATGCATGGGGCGGGGATAAAAGACGATCTGTAGGCGGTTTTGGAGGAAGACCATTAAATTACGTTAACGGTCGATTATTTTTAGGAGGAGGTGGAGGTGCAGGTCATGGCAATGATAACAAAGCAACTTCTGGTGGAAATGGTGGTGGATTAGTATATATTTTATGTTACGGTAATATTTCAGGTTCGGGTACTATTTTAGCCGATGGCGCATCTGCCGCAAGCACTAATGCAGGATGTACTTCCAATGATGGAGCAGGAGGCGGAGGTGGAGGTGGCTCTATTGTTTTAAATGTAAACGGAAGCATCAACTTAACAGCAGGAACGGCATTAAGCGCTGTTGGAGGTAATGGAGGAAATGTAAATTTCAATTGTCCCAGTCCAACAATTGCTCCAAATTATGATGAATATGGTCCCGGAGCTGGTGGTGGTGGTGGTTACATCGCAACAACAGGAACCCTTCCAAATAATACTATTGCTGGAGGAAATAATGGAATTATAGCAGGGTCTCAAAACAATGGACCAAACAGTATAAAAAATGCCTTCCCTCCTAACGGCGCAACTAAAGGAGGTTCTGGAGGCACAGGATCTGTTATGGCTTACTCATTAACTCCATCCACTAGTCAAACACTTTGTCCAAATCAATCTTTTACGGTATCAGCTTCTTCAACAGAGCCGAACACTTCTATCAGCTGGTATAACTCAAGTGCAGGTGGTACTGCTATCGCAACTGGAACAGCATATGTATCTCCAGGCTATACAACAACCGGAACTTATATTTTATTTGCAGGTGCATGTCCAGGTATATATCGACAACCTATTACTATTACTGTTAATTCAGGATTAACCATCTCAGTAAATAGTTTAACCATTTGTCCTTCCCAATCAGTTATTTTAACTGCAAGTGGCGCAACTACATATACTTGGAGTAATGGAGTTAATACATATTCTCAAACCGTTAACCCAATAAATACAACAACTTATGTAGTAAATAGTGCATCCTTTTCTGGTTGCCCTGTTTCTTCGGGCACTGTAATTGTAAATGTAAACTCAATATCCGCCGACTTTAGTGGATTAAATTCTAACATTATGACTATAGGGGAATCATTAAATCTTACAGATATTAGTATAGGAACTACTTCTATCTTATGGGATTATTGTAACGGAACATCAACTAATAGTCAAATTTCAATTCCGTTAACCGATACAGGTTCTTGTTGTATAAAATTAGTTGCAACGAATGCTTTATGTAAAGACAGTATAACAAAATGCGTTACAATAATTAAAGAATCAGAAGTTTTTATTCCTAATGTATTTACTCCTAACGGCGATGGGAGCAATGATGTATTTAAGATTAATTCAAGTGGACTGAAAACCTTAAGGTGTGCTATTTATGATAGATGGGGACTAAAAATACATGAATGGGAGGGGTTAAATGGGTACTGGAACGGCACAACAAAATCCGGATTAGCTCCCGATGGCACTTATTTTTATATTACCACTTATACTGATTTTAAAGATAAATTAACTACCGAAAAAGGTTTTTTAAATATATTCAAAGACTAGTATGTTATATGATTAGTATCATTATAAAAAAGAATAAATAATTAATTCAAAAACTGAAAGGCTTATTATCTTTGAACAGTTTTTAAATTAAACTTTCATGAACGAATTTAGAGAAGAACTTCTTGTGTTAATTTCTATACCTATTTACACGATTGTGATAGGCATAGAAATCTTATATAGCTACTTTAAACACAAACATTATTATAGTGCTAAAGGCATTTTATCAAATCTATATTTAACCTCCTTAAATTTTTCGTTGGATATTTTAGTAAGGGGAATTTGCTTGGCAGTACTTTGGTATTTCTATCAATTTAAGTTCACCGCTATTGATAAAACAATACATCCAATTGTTTACTGGACGGCTTTGTTATTTGCCGAAGACTTTATGTTTTATTGGATGCATCGTATCGACCACTATTGCCGTTTCTTTTGGGCCGTTCATGTTACACATCATTCTTCTGAAGAATTTAATTTAACAGTTGGATTTCGCTCTTCTGTTTTTCAACCATTATATCGTTTTGTATATTTTATTCCATTATCATTAGTTGGTTTCGATCCATTAGATGTGATGTTTATGTATGCCGCCACTCAAATATACGGCATCCTAATACACACAAAAACAGTAGACAAACTAGGTCCTTTAGAATGGGTATTATCAACTCCATCTCATCATAGAGTTCATCATGCTAGTAACATTAAATATCTAGATAAAAACATGGGAATGATTTTTATTATTTGGGATAGAGTATTTGGAACTTTTGAAAAAGAGGAAGAAGAAGTTGTATATGGATTAACGGCTAATATCAAAACGTACAATCCTATCACAATGGTATTTCACGAATGGAAAGCCATTTTTGAGGATTTAAAAAAACAAACTTCTCTCAAAAATAAATTCATGTATGTATTTGGGCCTCCAGGATGGAGCCATGATGGAAGCAGAAAAACATCAAATCAATTACGCGCAGAATTAAAATCAAAGTAAGTCGTTTCAAATCCACGACAGATTGCTTATATTTACATCATATGGCAAACGTAGTTACACTATTTAAACGCGTCACACATTTTTTAACTCATAATTTATGGCGTATTAGACTTGATAAGCTTGGTAAAAAACAAAGTTTTTTAGTAAGGCAACTACGCGTTTTTTCGTTGGCAATAAATGGCTTTAATGAAGACAAATGTTTACTAAAAGCTACAGCATTAACTTATTATACTCTATTTTCTATTGTTCCAATTATTGCCTTAGCATTTGCTATTGCCAAAGGTTTTGGATTTGAGCATAGCTTACAACAAGATTTATTGTTGAAATTTCAAGACCAAAAAGATATTTTAACGCAAGCTTTTGTATACGCTGATAAAATGTTGGCAAACACAAAAGGAGGATTAATAGCAGGGGTTGGTATCGTTTTATTATTATGGTCTATTATAAGCCTATTAAATAGTATTGAAAATAGCTTTAATGAAATTTGGGAAATAAAAAGAGGAAGAACTTGGACAAGAAAAATAACGGACTATTTATCTATCATGTTGATTGGTCCTGTTTTCATTATTGTTTCGGGAGGTTTAACAGTTTGGTTAAAAACTGGGCTCGATACAGTTGCCTCAAACGTAGAAATTATTAGTCCTGCTACTGCAATATTTTTAAAATTATTTGCCTTTGCATTAATGTGGGGTATGTTCATTTTTTTATATATGGCCTTACCAAATACTAAAGTTACTTTTAAAGGTGCGGCAATGGGCTCTTTAGTTGCAGCAATATTATTTGAATTATTACAGTGGGCTTATGTATCTTCTCAAATTGGAGTAGCACAATACAATAAAATTTATGGGAGTTTTGCTGCCCTACCACTTTTTTTAGTTTGGGTTCAATATTCATGGTTTGTAGTATTATTTGGAGCAGAATTAACTTTCGCACATCAAAATGTAGATCATTACGAATTAGAAACAGACATTAATAATATTAGCGATAGATACAAGCGCGTAATTGCTTTAATGATAGCCAATTTAGTTGTGAAAAATTTCAATGAAGGCAAACAATCATTAACAGCAATAGAAATTGCCCGTAAATTAGATTTACCTGTTAGATTAGCCCGAGTAATAATTAATGAATTTACTGAAACTGGAGTTTTTAATGAAGTGAAAATGTCTAATGATAAAGAAATAGGATACCAGCCAGGCATATCAGATTCTAAGTTAACTGTAAAATTCATTATCGATAAATTAGATGAAAGAGGCGTTAACGAATTGCCAATTGAAAGCGGTAAAGAGTTAGATACTGTTAATCGATTGATGAAAGATATGGACGAAGTATTGAATACCTCAAAAGGAAACATGTTGGTAAAAGATTTAGTATAATTAAATTTTGACAAAAACAAAAATATTAATCATATCCATTTGTTTAATTTCATTTGCAGCATTGTCAAACGATTCTCTATTCGTATTCAAAAAGAGAAAATTAGCATTAGGTATTTCTTCCATAGCCTTAACATCTGGTTCTCTTATATACCTAAACCAAGCTTGGTATCAAGAATACAATACCTCAAAATTTCATGAGTTTAATGATAACAATGAATGGTTTCAAATGGATAAATATGGACACATCTTTACTACTTATCAAACTGGCCAACTAATGATGAATGCTATGGATTGGGCAGGTTACTCAAAAAAAAATCAATTACTTATAGGAGGTTTAAGTGGCTTTGCATACATGAGTGCCATTGAAGTAATGGATGGATATAGTGAGGGCTGGGGTTTTAGTTGGGGAGATATGGGAGCAAACGCATTAGGAAGCGGTCTTGCAATTGGACAAAAAGCATTATGGAATGAACAACGGATACAATTAAAATTTTCTTTTTATCAATCAAACTATGCAAAATACAGAACTAATTTATTAGGAGAATCTTTCACAAGTCAGATTTTGAAAGATTATAACGGCCAAATTTATTGGCTAAGTATTAATCCATCATCATTTATGAAACAAGAATCAAAATTTCCGAAATGGTTAAATATAGCTGTTGGTTATGGCGCAAATGGGATGATTGGAGCAAGAGATAATAATTTTTTAATTCAAGATGCAGATGGAACCATTCGAACATTTAATAGATATCGCCAAGGTTATCTTTCTTTAGATGTTGATTTTAATCGTATTAAAACAAAATCTCGTTTTTTAAAATCTATTTTTTCATACATTAACATTGTTAAAATTCCTTTTCCTAATTTAGAAGTAAGTGAAGGAAAATTAAAGTTTAATTATTATTAAATTGGAAAGCGGATACAGTGATTTAGCTGATTTACACCAATAAAATACACAGGAAAATAAATCTGTGATAATCAGTACAATCCATATCATCCGTGTTTTTATTATAAAGTTTAATTACTATTTTTATAAAAAAAGTACTATGCAACTATACTCTATAAACACCGGACATTTTAAATTAGACGGCGGCGCTATGTTTGGCGTTGTTCCAAAATCAATTTGGCAAAGATCAAATCCAGCTGATGAAAACAACATGTGTAGCTGGGCTATGCGTTGTTTATTGATACAAGATGGCAAACGTTTGATATTAGTAGATAATGGCATGGGTAATAAACAAGACGACAAGTTTTTTGGATATTATTATTTACATGGTAACGACACTTTGGACTCTTCTTTAGCAAAACATGGTTTTCATAGAGACGAAATCACCGATGTGTTTTTAACACACTTACATTTTGATCATTGTGGGGGAAGTGTCTCTTATAACTCTGATAGAACAAAGCTAACACCAGCCTTTAAAAATGCAATATATTGGTGTAATGAAAAACACTGGGAGTGGGCGGTTAATCCTAACCCAAGAGAAAAAGCAAGTTTCTTAAAAGAAAATATCATACCCATTAAAGAAAGTGGACAGTTGAAATATATTAATACCACAAAAGATTTTATGCCTGGTTTTAAAATGTATGAAGCAAATGGACATACAGAAGCGATGATGTTGCCTTTATTAGATTATAAAGGAACTACTTTAGCTTTTATGGCCGATTTAATTCCGTCTGTTGGTCATTTACCTCTACCTTATGTGATGGGTTATGATGTGCGTCCATTAAATACTTTGAAAGAAAAAGAATATATTTTAAAACAAGCCGCTGATAATAACTGGACTTTATTTTTTGAACACGACCCAAACATTGAATGCTGCACTGTTAGTCAAACAGAAAGAGGCATTAGAATGGATAAGAGTTTTGGGTTAGTTGAATTGTAAAAAATTTGAATATGAAATCATTAATAATAACACTTCTATTTATTTCATTAAATATCTTCAGTCAAAATGGATTAAAATTACATTTAGGTTGTTATAAAAGTGGTGATACTATACCATTAGAGGAATTAAAAAAAATAAATTTCGTGGAATTATTTGACCATTCTCAAGAAAAACAAAATATAAGTTTGTATTCTTGGAATCTATCAATTGCTACAGAAAACAATATTTACAATTCAAGTAAAAATAATCCTAAAATATTAACTTTAGAAATAAAGAATAATTTATTAGGAAATTCGAATGGAACCCCAAAAAAAATTACTTTTAAAAATATTAAAACTGTTTCTCTTCAAAAATTTGATAACATTAGTTACAGCACAATGCCAAACATATCTTTTTATATTGCAAAAACAGGAAGAATGTGTGATGGTAGTTCAAATAATAACAGTAAAACAATTACATACAAAGGAAAATTATTAACTGGAAAAGTAGAAAAAGAGCCCTTAAGTAATCAAAAAGTAATATTGAAGGATAACAAAAATATAGAGGTTCAATCTACAACGACTGATAAATATGGGGATTTTAATTTTCAAACAGTGAATACTAAAAATTCCTATAAAATTGAAGTTGTCTCTAGTGCCCCAAATGTTAAAGATGATCAAATATATATCGCTAAACAAGATGGCTCTAACATTCGCACTCTTAAAAAAGTTGGCAACAATTTCGTTTACGAATTACTTCCGATTGAATTAACTAAAATATCTGAAGAAAAAATTGATGACACTAAAATTACATTAAAAGATTTTTCATCTTCTGCTAAAAAAGAATTAACTGTAACTAAAGATGTGTATTATAACGTAAATTCTGCCGACATTACAGCTGATTCTAAACAAATATTAGATGATATTGTAAAATCGCTACAAGAGAATAAGATATTAAAAGTGTCCATTATTAGCCATACTGATTCTAAAGGAGACGATAATTCAAATCTATTATTGTCTGAAAAAAGAGCAAAAAATGTATTAGATTATTTTATTTCTAAAGGAATTGAAAAAAGTCGTTTATCATCTAAAGGTATGGGAGAATCGAAAGTGATTAACCGATGTAAGAATGGTGTGGATTGTTCAGAAGAAGAGCATAAACTAAATCGCCGAACAGAGTTCATTTTTTCAAAATAATTCCTAATTCATTATCAACTCAGGCAATCCCATTGGAACCGAATCAAAAAATGCTAATTCAAAAAATTCTACTTTCACATCCTTGATAATAGGAAAAGTAGATAAAATATCCATCACTGCTTCTTCATCTTTTGCCTGCATCGTTACCCATAAATTGGCACGTTCCATATCTAAGGCATAATTTAAAATTACGCGCTCTTCCAATAACTGATTAACTCGCTCACGCTGTTGAGGAATTAATGCGGCAAAACGACGGGTAAAAACATCAGGTAAAGTTATATGTACTTGAAAGGTATTTAATGGTTGGAAAGTGCTCATTTTTTGTTCTTAATTTATAGTAAATGTAGTGAAGCAATTGAGATTTTGAGTTAAATTTGTCGAAATTTAGATAATTTAAGATTTACAGATTATGGGACGTATTTTTGAAACCAGAAAAGCAACGATGTTTAAACGCTACGCTAAAATGGCGAAGCAGTTTACTAAAATAGGACGCGAAATTGTGATGGCCGTGAAACAAGGCGGACCTCACCCTGAATTAAACCCAAAATTAAGAGCATGTATTGCCAATGCAAAGGCAGTGAATATGCCAAAAACGAATGTTGAAAGTGCCATTAAACGCGCGTCGGAAAAAGATTCGTCGAACTTTGATGAAATTCTTTATGAAGGATATGGTCCTTACGGTGTACCTGTATTAGTAGAATGTGCGACTGATAATCCAACTCGTACCGTAGCTAACTTACGTGTATATTTTAGCCGTAACAATGGATCTTTAGGAACAACTGGTTCGGTAAGTTTTATGTTTGAACGTAAAGGCTTATTTAAAGTAGATTCTACAGGTTTAAACCATGATGATGTTGAATTAGATATTATTGATTATGGTGCTGAAGATTTAACGTGGGATGATGAAAACAATGAATTAATTGTTCAAGTGGCATTCACTGATTTTGGTTCGATGCAAGCAGGTTTAGAAGAGAAAAAATACGTGGTTAAAGAAACCATCAAAACTTATATTCCTACTACAACTAAAGAGTTAACGGAAGAAGAAGAGATTGAATTTAAAAAGATGATTGATAAAATGGAAGATGATGATG
>JBEIPP010000239.1:0-3659 GCA_040376995.1 Flavobacteriales bacterium | reverse complement strand
CCCGATTTATCTTGAAATAAAATTTCTTCAAAGTATAAACTGAATTATGTTTTGCCGCATTTAATTTTTTGCCGCTAACGTTTGTGTTTCTGCAGTGGTGCCTTTCCGAAGCCGCGTCCTGTCCCACGAAACCAAACGTTGAACGAAGATAAAACTTTAACCTTACTCGTCACGGCACCATTGCAGAAACATTTTGTTGTGCGCTGGGCGGCTTCACACGTATCTCTTTAGTCGAGTCTCAATATTCTCCCAAATTTTTAGAACTGTCCCGATATCTTTTGATGACTCTTTGTAGTCGAGTTTTCCCTTCTCGGTCAAACTGTATTTGTTACCAGTCTTGATTATCAAACCGTTTTGTGTCAACCATGTCAATGAAGTCTGCAATTCCTTATGTGTCGGAATAGCATGATTAATTCCGTCAGCAATGTCCGAAATTGAAGCAAAGTCTGCTGATTCTTTTTCAGATGCAATTGCTGTCGATAGGAAAATCCAAGAAATAGTTTGTCTGTCTGTCATCTACTCTCTAACGTCTTTGTCTGCTTGGTCAAATGGTTTATTAAAGTCTCTAATTCGCATAACTTCATCCATTTCTCCCTGTCCGCGGTTTTTATATTCTGCCCATAACATGACGTCACGCGGGTCATAGGTTGCTGTCTCGATATTCTTTTTTAATTTATTTAAGTCTTTGTCCGATAGGTACAGAATGCACCGAATTATTCGGTCGTGATTCAAATAGTCCGCCTTTGATATTGCTTCATCAAAAATTTTAACAACGTCCGAAGCCTTGTCACCAAAGTCGGCAATAATTCTTTCTCTAATGTCTAATGTGTCAACCATAACTTTGTCGTCCTGCCGCCTTGCGCACAACGTTTGTGTTTGCGCAGTGGTGGCTTATTGAAACCGCGTCCTGTCCACGTGGGCAAACGTAATATAAAAACTAAACTTCAAACCTTGATGTCCCGCCACCATTGCGCAAACATTGTGTTGTGGCCAGTTGGGTTTCAGTCCGTTATGGTCAGTTATTGTTCTATTTTCTATTGGTCGTTAACTACTTGTCCCGTGTTTTAACTTATGTCCAACGAAGCCGACTCTAGTTCTGTCTATTCAAAAATTCTATGTTTGAATAATTCTTTCATTTTATCAAAGTTCTGTTTTGGTTTTTTGCAAATGTATATTCTTTGGTAAAGTTCTTCTTCATTGTCAGCATAAGGGTTGTAAATTTCTTTAACCAATGTTACTTCGTCAAAATACGGTAAGAAGAAGTCGCCTACTCTGTAACTTAATGAAATTATAGTATTGGGCATTTCTCCAGTTGGTGTCCAAGTGTAAAAACTTCCATGATAAGAGAATGCCTTTGGCAGATTGTAATCTTTGCCTATTAGGTTTACTGCTCCTGCTTGTCCATAATGTTTACCCCAAATCATAGTATTTTCTTTTTCATTGTCTGGCAAACTACCATAAACTATTTTTAGTAATTGCATTGTTTCTGTCCATTTTTCTTTGGTGTAATATTCATCATACTTCACTCCATACTTACCACCTTCTATGTCCTTTTTTTCAAATTCGTACACATATTTCAAATAGTCGCTAAACGTGTAAACGGGCATTCCAAAGGGAATGAGAATCATACCCATTGATAACAAAAAAGCGATAGGATACATTAGCCATTTCTTTTTATAAAAAACTATTTGTTCCCAAAACAATGCACCAAAGGGCAGAATTGTCAAAATGATAGGATAGAAATAATAAGACTTTCCGTTACTCAATGATAAAAAGGCGGCAGAAAGAAATATTGAGATTATTAGAGGCGCACTGTTAGTCTCTCTTTTAAAAGCGTAAATGAATGCAGGAATGATTAGCAGCAGTGTTGTAATTGGATTAATACCAATGAAAAGGTTTGCAAGAACCTCAAAACGCGAAAGTTGGTCTAAGTGTCTTTCGTAAAGGCGGCTAAACATCTGAAGAACTGGATAGTCGTTCGAATATTGCCATATCAAATTTGGTATTATCAATGCAATGGCAATAACGATGTTCAACCAAAAACGATGTCGGATAAGTGCCTGTCGTGTGCTTTTAAAAAAGAACAACGATGACAAGCCAAATATGTAAAACGCTGCATCATACTTAACCGATATTCCCAAAACTGCAAATAATGTCAAGTACCAAAGACTTTTCTTGTCAAGATATTTTACAAATCGTGTCAATTGATAAAAGCCCAGAACCCAAAATAATTGACTAAACACAACGGGTTGAAATAGTTGTTGCGAACGTCCAAAACTTGGGGCTATGATTATAGCAAGTAGCACAAGAATAATAGCCTTGTTCTTGCCACCTAATTCTATGGTTGTTTTAGCAACATAAATGAGGATTAGCAAGCTTGCTAAGTGTGAGAAAATATGATGCACATAGACAGAATTGCTACCAAATAAGTTTTGAATAAATGCAAAAAGTCCAATCAAAGGCGGAAACTCCATATATCCAAAAGCCAAATGCTTTCCTGTCTCAATGTGCAATAATTCGTCACCTTGAAAGCCTGAATTACTGTCAGCAATTAAATGAAGTGTCAATTTAATGAGGCAGAAAATCAAAATTATTAGTTGAGTCTGTCTGTTCATTTTTGATTTGAAGGTGCTAGTTTATTTAATAGAGGACTGATTTTGTAGGTAGTCAACGGTCGCTTTGATTTTTTGTTTTAGTCGACCAAATTTGTCGGTTTACACGTCACTGTCAACGGAGCCGCCCAATTGGCCACAACGGTCTGTGTATGTGCTGTGGCTATCCTACTTTATAAAGTTAAAACTATTTTCCAAGCCATAGCGCATACACGTTGTTGCCGGCAGTGTTTGGTCAAATTAATTGAATTAACTCTTCTTTTTATAAGAATTAGAACTTTTTGAAATTGGTTTTGTTGTAATTTCCTTAAGATTTGGATAAAAGCTACCTAAAGGTATGATTCCTTGAATATCATTCTTTATTAATTCAGATAATGATTCTAAAGGAGGAACACCTAAGTTTAAACTTGGAATTTTAATGCTTTTTATTTGATCTCTCATTTTTACCCATTCCTCCTGACTTATATTTTGTTGTTCTACCTTTTTATTTAACTCATCAATCGTTGCTTTCTGTTTTAACATTTCTACTTCTCGTTTACGTAATTGATATTGAAGATTTTTAATAAATGATCCCATTTCGTCCGCACTGCCCGCTAGTCTATTAAAAATTAAAAGAAATTGATTTAAAATCTGATTATCTAATTCATAAGGGTATCTAATTTGGTGATCAATTTCGCTCCATGCTTCTTCGAAAATTGTTCTAACTTGTATTTCAGCAAGATGCTCTTTTTTCTCTGGTTTTGATTTTACGATGAAGTGTATAGAACGATAGCCAAATGGATGCTCTTTTATAATACAACCTTTCTCTTTGAAGTTTTCAAGATGAGAAGTTTCATCTCCTTTTCGTACATAAGCTGTAGGAGGTTCATATAGGTCGAAAGTTTCCGTAATATATTTGTGAATTGGGTGGAAATTCCGCGTAAAGTGACCACCTTTTTTCGCGGTAAAGTGACCACCAAAAGTTAACTCACTTTTTGATGTTGTAACGATATAGTTTTTCTGGTTGTTGATGGCCTTGTTTTTAGTTTACGTTTTCTTTGTTTTCCT
>JBEIPP010000039.1:0-23164 GCA_040376995.1 Flavobacteriales bacterium | reverse complement strand
TTAATGAATTCATATTATTTAGTTTTACAAGTTACATTTTGCCAAGGACCTAAGTTTTCAATTTCTTTTGTATACCCTGCACTTTGTAATTGTCCTTTAGCAATACCCGCTCTATTTCCACTGCGGCATACTAAAATTACTTTATCATACTTTTTTAATTCTTCTATTTTACCAGCAAACTGATCTAACGGGTAATTTACTGAACAGTCGGCATGACCATCTTCATTCCATTCTTCTACTGATCTTACATCTACAATAATTTCTTTGGTAGCTGTTTTTGTTGCATTTGTTGTTTCCATGGTTATTGTTTTTTTAGTTTAAGAATTACATTGTGTTAATGTGAACACTAACATTAATAATGCTATAATTGATTTTATTTGTTTCATGATTTTGTTTTCAAATAACAGTCACACTCTATATTATTAAAATATGACTATTATTTATTTATGACTTTTGTAATTTGCTTTGGCAAACAAAATCAGTTTTTGCCACACCTGCTTCTGCTATAGCTTTAAAACCACCTTCTATTTCTTTAAAGTTGTGGACTCCACGAGCTTTTAAAATACTAGCCGCAATCATACTTCTATAACCACCTGCACAGTGAATGTAAAATGGTTTCTCATCATTCATTTCAGCAAACCATCCGTTAATTTGATCTAAAGGTTTGTTATAAGACTCTTCAACGTG
The DNA here is from genome assembly GCA_040376995.1 of Flavobacteriales bacterium. Lineage (GTDB taxonomy): Bacteria > Bacteroidota > Bacteroidia > B-17B0 > Aurantibacillaceae > UBA4416. The sequence goes on along the minus strand of JBEIPP010000039.1, from coordinate 22,477 downwards.
CTCTGCTCTGTATTCGCTTTCTCTTCTTGCATCAATTACTGTATCAGCTTTTAAATCCACTTCTTTTGCAAATTGTGCCGCTGTAATTCTGTTAACGCTATCTATTTCTTTTCCAGCTTCTTTCCAACTTGCAAAACTTCCTTTTAAATGTCCAATTACATTATCAAACCCAACACGACTTAAACGAGTCACTGTTTCTTCTTCCATTCCTAATTCAGTTACTAACAAAATTGACTGTTTAACATCTTTAATCAAAGCACCAACCCAAGGCGCAAAATCTCCCTTAATACCAATGTTAATTGAACGAGGTATAAATCCTTTGGCGAATTCAGCGGCATCTCTAGTGTCAAGTACAATCGCATCAGTTGTTTCTACTGCTGCTTCCAACTCTAAAGGCGATAAAGCTCTCATTCCATTATTTAAAACGGTTTCAAAACTCTCAATTCCTTTTTTATTCATAGCAACGTTACTTCCAAAATATCCTGGAGGAGGTAATAACCCATCAGTAACAGCTTTTACGAACTCTTCTTTATTTGGTTGATTTAAAGCATAGTTCATTTTCTTTTGGTTGCCTAAAGTATCCACCGTTTCTTTCATCATATTTTTTCCACATGCCGAACCAGCTCCGTGAGCAGGATAAACAATCACATCATCCGCTAAAGGCATAATTTTATTGTTTAACGAATCATATAATAAACCTGCCAATTCATCTTGAGTCATAGATGCCGCTTTTTGTGCTAAATCTGGACGACCAACATCTCCTAAAAATAAAGTGTCTCCACTAAATAATGCATGATCTTTTCCATTTTCATCAATTAATAAAAAGCAAGTACTTTCCATAGTATGACCAGGTGTATGTAATACTTTAATTTTCACCTTTCCAATTGTGAATACTTCTCCATCTTTAGCAGAAATAAATTCAAACTCTGGTTTTGCAGTTGGTCCGTATACAATTGGCGCACCTGTTTTTTTACATAAATCTAAATGACCCGAAACGAAATCAGCATGGAAATGAGTTTCAAAAATATACTTTAATTTCACGCCATCTTTTTGAAGTCTTTCCATATACGGTTGTGTTTCACGAAGTGGGTCAATAATTGCTGCTTCACCATTAGAAGTAATGTAATAAGCTCCTTGAGCTAAACATCCTGTATAAATTTGTTCTATTTTCATTTGATTTATTTTTTATTGTTAGTTTATAAGTTATTTGTTTTTATGAGTCAAAGTTACTATGGTTTATTTTATTATTCGGCAACATTTATTACACTTAACTACTTGATTAATTGAATATAACAATGTTTACTTATTATTTTAAGATGGTTTCTTTTATGATAATATAAATTCCCATAATTAAAACAAACCAACCAAATAGTGGTTTTAATTTTGCGCCATCTATTTTTTTAGATAAATAAATTCCTATAAATATGCCCACGGTTGCAAATGCTGCTACAGATGTTAAAAGAGCCCAATCAATGATAGTTTCTCCACCTTCTCCAAAAAATCCAATTAATGATTTAGCGGCTATAATTACTAAGGATGTTCCTACCGCTTCTTTCATTGGCAATTTTGATAGTAAAACTAATGCTGGAATAATTAAAAAACCTCCACCTGCTCCAACTAAACCAGTTACGATTCCAACCACTGCTCCTTCTAATAATATAATTGGGTAATTATATTTTTGAGGACCTAAATATTCTTCATTTTTATTTTTATCTTTTTTAATCATACTAAACGAAGCCACTACCATTAAAACAGCAAATAGTAACATCATTAAAATGCTTTTAGTCACCATAAAATCATCTACTGAAAAAACTTCTTTTGGTATTGCTGGTACGATGTAAGCTCTCGTTAAAAATACAGCTACAATTGATGGAGCGCCAAACACTAAAGCCGTTTTAATATTAACTAATCCTTTTTTGAAATAACCTAATGAGCCAATGGCAGCTGTAAAACCAACAATAAATAAAGAATACGCTGTTGCCGCAACAGCATCTACAGCAAAAAGATATACTAATACTGGTACTGTTAAAATACTGCCACCACTTCCAATAAGTCCTAAAGAGATTCCGATTAGTATTGATGCGATGTAACCTATAATTTCCATACTTATATTTTTAAATTATTATGAGACAAAGGTCGTATGATAAAAATCATATAACGGTTACATTTGTTACAGTACTGTTTTCAAAAAAATTGAATTATAAACTAAGCTGTTTTGACCTACTGTTGAATTTTAAATTTTAATTCGTACTTTCGTGTCGTTGAAAAAACTAATAGCCATATTATTTTTAACTATTTATGTAGTTTCTGCTACAGAATTACACGAGCTATTTAAATTACCAAATCTTTTAGAGCATTTTATTGAACATCAATCAGAAGACAAATCAACAACATTGATAAATTTTCTTGTAATGCACTACACATCAGCTGATGATGGAGATGGGGATAAAACAAAAGATATGCAATTACCGTTTAAATCTAATCATAATGGTGAAAATATTGCAAATACTGGGTTTAATTCATTTCATAATATTCAATTGGCAATAAAATCAACTCCAATTGAATCAAAAAATTATAACACCTATTCTACTGAATTTATAAGCTCTGCTTATTTATCTTCTATTTGGCAACCGCCAAAATCTTGCTAATTAATTTTGATTATTCAAATTCATATAGCTATAAGTATATATGCTTTTTGATACAATTCCTATCAAATAAAAATTAACAAAAAAATTATGCTAAATAAAATCATTGATTTTTCAATCAAGAACAAACTCATTACAGGGCTTTTTGTGATAGCCCTTATTGGTTATGGAACCTATGAAGTAACTAGGTTACCAATAGATGCAGTGCCAGATATCACAAATAATCAAGTACAAGTTATTACTGTAGCCCCATCTTTTGGAGCTACAGATATTGAACGATTAGTAACTTTTCCAATCGAACAAGCTAATAATAACATATCAGGCTTAAAAGAAATTCGAAGTTTCTCTCGTTTCGGGTTATCATTAGTAACCATTGTATTTGATGATGAAACTGATATTTATTGGGCGAGGCAGCAAGTTGCAGAACGCTTACAAAATGTTCAATCCAAAATACCTCGCGGTATTGGCACTCCTGAACTAGGGCCTGTATCAACAGGCTTAGGAGAAATATATCAATATGTTGTACGACCTAAAGAAGGTTATGAAAACAAGTACAACGAAACCGATTTAAGAACTATTCAAGATTGGCTAGTACGCCGTCAATTATTAGGCGTGAAAGGTGTAGCTGAAGTAAGTAGTTTTGGAGGAAAGCTAAAACAATTTGAAATAGCTATTAATCCAAATAAACTTCAATCTTATAATATTACGATTAATGATGTTTTTACGGCTCTTGAAAAAAATAATCAAAATACAGGTGGAGCTTATATCGAAAGAGGACCTACCGTTTTATTTATTAGAAGCGAAGGATTAATTGGGACTATTAGTGATATAGAAAATATATCAATTAAGACCATTGAAAACGGAAGACCTTTATTTATTAGAGATGTTGCCGAAGTAAAAATTGGTCATGCAACTCGTTATGGTGCTATGTGCTATAATGACAAAGGAGAAGTTTCGGGAGCTGTAGTCATGATGCTGAAAGGCGCCAATAGTAGCGACGTTATCAAAAGCGTGAAAGAAAGAGTTGTTCAAATACAAAAATCATTACCAGAAGGAGTAGTTATTGAACCGTTTTTAGACAGAACTAAAATGGTTAATAATGCCATTGGTACTGTTGAACAAAATTTATTAGAAGGTGCATTAATAGTAATTTTTGTGTTAGTCTTATTCTTAGGGAATTTTAGAGCAGGTTTATTAGTAGCGTCTGTGATTCCTTTAGCCATGCTATTTGCGATTATTTTAATGAACACTTTTGGAGTGAGTGGTAACTTAATGAGTTTGGGTGCTTTGGATTTTGGATTAATTGTAGATGGCGCAGTCATCATTGTTGAAGCCGTCATGCATCAACTCTCTCATGGAAAAAAATTCAAACACATTGCTCAATTAAACCAAGAGCAAATGGATAATGAAGTGAATCTATCTGCTAGTAAAATGATGAACAGTGCTGTTTTCGGACAAATCATCATATTAGTAGTTTACTTACCAATTTTTACGTTACAAGGTATTGAAGGAAAAATGTTTAAACCAATGGCACAAACAGTAGCTTTTGCATTATTGGGAGCATTTGTATTGTCATTAACCTATATCCCTATGATGAGTGCTTTATTTTTAAGTAAAAAAACAAAGCATACTCCTAACATCTCAGATAAGTTAATGATTTGGGTAGAGAAAGGTTATCAGAATACTTTGGCTAAAGTATTACGTTATCCAAAAATGGTTATCTCTTCTGTTATCGTTTTATTTATTTCAGCCATTATTACACTGACATTTTTAGGAGGAGAATTTATTCCTGCTTTAGAAGAAGGTGATTTTGCTGTAGAAACTAGATTATTAACAGGAAGTAGTATTAATACAACGATTGAGAATACACAAAAAACAGCTCATATTTTAAAATCTCAGTTTCCTGAAGTAATTAAAGTAGTTACCAAAATTGGTAGCGGAGAAGTTCCAACAGACCCAATGCCTATGGAAGCAGCCGATATGATGGTAATTTTGAAAGACAAAAAAGAATGGACATCTGCCAAAACATTTTCTGAATTAGCAGAAAAAATGGGTAAGGCTGTGGCGGAAGTTCCTGGAGTAACAACAAGTTTTCAATTTCCAGTTCAAATGCGTTTTAACGAATTAATGACAGGTGCCAAACAAGATGTAGTTTGTAAAATTTTTGGTGAAAATATAGATACCCTTGCTGCTTATGCTGAAAAATTAGGAGAGCTAGTAAAACATGTTGAAGGCGCTAAAAATTTATATGTTGAACCGGTAACAGGAATGCCGGAAATTATTATTGATTACAATAGAGCAACCATTGCACAATATCATTTAAATATTGAAGACATTAATAAAGTAGTAAACACTGCTTTTGCAGGACAAAGCACTGGCCTTGTATTTGAAGGTGAAAAACGTTTTGACTTAGTGGTTCGTTTAAATACAAATAAACGTAAAAACTTAGAAGACATTCAAAATTTACTCATCCCTACTCCACAAGGAACTCAAATACCATTGTATCAATTGGCTAATGTGAGTATTAAAAATGGACCTAACCAAATACAACGTGAAGATGCTAAACGAAGAATTGTTGTAGGATTTAATGTAAGAGGAAGAGATGTGCAAAGCATCGTCAATGAGTTGCAACAAAAAGTCGATAAACAAATCAAATTTCCATCAGGGTATTACGTCACTTATGGAGGAGCCTTTGAAAATTTAAACGCAGCCAAACAACGTTTAATGATTGCCGTTCCAGTTTCTCTAATTATGATTTTTATATTATTATTCTTCGCCTTTAATTCAGTGAAACAAGGCTTATTGATTTACTCAGCGATTCCATTATCTGCTATAGGAGGAATTTTATTTTTAGCATTAAGAGGTATGCCATTTAGTATTAGCGCAGGTGTTGGTTTTATTGCCTTATTTGGAGTGGCTGTTTTAAATGGCATTGTCTTAATTGCAGAATTTAATCGCTTAAAAAACGAAGGAATAAAAAGTTTACATCGTATCGTTTTAATGGGTACAAAAGTAAGATTACGCCCTGTGATGATGACAGCGTTTGTTGCTTCTTTGGGTTTTTTACCAATGGCAATTAGCAATGGTTCTGGAGCTGAAGTTCAAAGACCTTTAGCAACTGTAGTTATTGGCGGATTGATGATTGCAACGTTTTTAACCTTATTTGTTTTACCTATTTTGTATATCATTTTTGAAAAAGGTTTGACAAATAAGCAATCTGCAATTGACAATCAGCAAAAATAAATATATCAAAAAATGAAATTATGAGTGCGAAAAATTTTAAAGAAACGACTTTATATAAGAAAGCTTTTACTCAAGCAATGGAAATATTTCAAATCAGTAAATCATTTCCAAAGGATGAAAAATATTCTCTGACAGATCAAGTTAGACGTTCTTCAAGAAGTGTATGCGCTAATCTTGCAGAAGCTTACAGAAAAAAACAGTATCCAGCCCACTTTGTATCAAAATTTTCAGATTGCGATGCCGAAAACTCAGAAACAGGTGTTTGGATAGATTTTGCTTTAGCTTGTGAATATATAAATGTAGATTCTCATAAAATTTTAATAGAACGAAATGAAGAAGATGGAAGACTCATTGCTCATGCTATTAAAAATCCTGAAAAATATTAATCATGAAAAACAAAGCAAGAAAAAAGCTAAAAAATAAAGAATTGAGCTATTTGCTAATTTACTTATTGACTATTGTCAATTGCCAATTCCTAATTTCTCAAACACACATTAATTTACAAGCAGCCATTGATACCGCTCTTAAAAATAACCTAACCGTTAAAAACGAAAAGCTAAAATCAGACTATCAGAAAAAAATAATTAAAACATCTGCCTCTATTCCTCAAACTTATGTTACCGGAGAATATGGACAAATCAATAGTGCTTTTTATGATAATCGCTTTGGTATTTCTCAATCATTTAATTTTCCTAGTGTTTATGTTAATCAAAAACAGTTATTAAACGAAGAATGGAAAACATCAATCATGAATGTGACGTTAAAAGAAGCAGAAACCAAAAAGTATCTTCGACAAACATTTTATATGTATTTGTATTTAAAAGAGAAAGAGAAACTACTTTTAAAAAATGATAGTATTTATGCTAATTTTTTAGAAAAAACTAATTTACGTTTTACGAAAGGTGAAAGTAATATTTTAGAAAAAACAACCGCTGAATCGCAACGAGGAACTATTTCTATTCAATTAAAACAATTACAACAAGATTTAGAAATCACTCAATTGCAATTTAGTTTACTGTTAAACACCAGTACTTTATTTATTCCTACTGAAACAAATTTCAAATTGGAAATACAATTAAGTTCCGACAATAGTTTAATTGCGCAACACCCTTCATTAAAAATAATGGAGCAACAAAAAAAGTTAGCCATGATTTCGAGAAAAGTTGAAAGATCCAAACTACTTCCTGAATTTAATATTGGATATTATAATATGACGATGCAAGGCTCTGGAGCAGACAATAAAATCTACACAACTTCATCAAGATTTCAATCGATGCAAGTTGGTTTAGGAATTCCATTATTTTTTGGAACGCAAAAAGCAAAAATCAATGCTTCTAAAATAAACCAAAGCATTTCAGAAAATAGCTATGCATTAGAGAAAAACAGTTTAGAAAATCAATATCAATCTGTTTTAAATCAATATCAAACTAATGTAGCAACCGTTAATTATTATGAAAACACTGGATTAAAAAATGCGCAACTAATTTTAGAAACTGCTAATAAACAATTTATAAATGGTGAGATTAATTATTTAGATTGGGTAATGCTGACTAATCAAGCTATTAACATCCAATCTAACTATTTAGATGCTATTAAAAACTTAAACGAATCAATTATTCAAATCAATTATTTAACTACTAAATAAAAAAGAAATATGAAACACGTCATCATTTTATTCGCCATCATTTTCGCTTTGTCTTCATGCGGAAGCAAAACCGAAGAAACAGAAACAACTCAGGATGTGATTGAAACATCAGTATCCTTATCTGAAGCTCAATATAAAAGCGCTAGCATTGAACTTGGAAAACTTGAGAAAAAAGAAATCTCTAGCGTTTTAAAACTCAATGGAAAAATTGATGTCCCACCACAAAATATGGTTTCGGTAAGTACACCATTTGGAGGGTTTTTAAAATCAACAAAATTATTGCCTGGCATGCACGTTAAAAAAGGAGAAGTAATAGCGAGCATGGAAGATCAGCAATACATTCAATTACAGCAAGAGTATTTAACTATTAAATCAAAACTCAACTATGCTGAGAGTGAATATAATCGTCAAAAAGAACTAAACCAGAGTAAAGCCAGTAGCGACAAAGTATTTCAACAAACAGAAATGGAATATAAAACTCAAAAAATTATGTTAAGTGCTTTGGCTGAAAAATTAAGACTAATCAATATTAATCCTGAGACGCTAAATGAATCTAATTTATCCAGAAGCATCAACGTTTATTCTTCTATTGATGGCTTTGTATCTAAAGTCAATGTAAACATTGGAAAATATGTTAATCCTTCAGATGTGTTATTTGAATTAATAAATCCAGAAGATATTCATTTAAACCTAACTGTGTTTGAAAAAGATTTAGATAAATTATCTATCGGACAAAAATTATTAGCCTATAATAATAACCAACCCGACAAAAAACATCCTTGCGAAATTATTTTAATCAGTCAAGATTTATCTTCTGATAGAGGCGCTGAAGTGCATTGCCACTTTGAAGATTATGACAAAACATTATTACCAGGCATGTATATGAATGCGGAAGTTGAAATTAAATTAAACAATGCTTTAGCTATTAATGATGAGGCCATAGTAAGTCATGAAGGAAAAGATTATATTTTTATGGCAACAAACAAACTTCAATTTGAATTATTGGAGATAAAAAAAGGAAGTTCTGAAAATGGTTATACCGAGGTTATTACGATTGATGGCAAAGACATTTCAAAATCTAAAATTGTAATAATAGGTGCTTACACTCTATTAATGCAATTAAAAAACAAATCAGAAGAATAATGTTATCTTTATTTCATAATTTTAAAGTATGGAAGAACATTTAGAAAGTTCCGAATTTATTTCAGATATCGTTATTGGTATGAGTGACGGATTAACCGTTCCATTTGCATTAGCAGCAGGATTAAGTGGGGCTGTTGATAGTAATAGTATTGTAATTACTGCTGGTATTGCCGAAATTGTAGCTGGTTGTATTGCTATGGGATTAGGCGGTTATTTGGCCGGAAAAACAGAACAACATCATTACGATCATGAACTAAAACGTGAATATGATGAAGTAGAACGTGTTCCTGAAAAAGAAATTGAAGAGGTAAAAGAAGTGTTTGCTGATTATGGATTAAGTCCTGAATCACAACATTTAATTGCTCTAGAGCTTTCAAAAGACAAAGATAAATGGGTTAATTTTATGATGAAATTTGAATTAGGTCTTGAAAAACCGCATCCTAACAGAGCTCGTAATAGTGCTTTAACTATAGGTACTGCATACATTGTTGGCGGCTTATTGCCATTAACTGCTTATTTTTTTACTAGTAATCCAACTGATGGTTTGTTACTATCTGCACTTATTACAACTATATGTTTATTTATTTTTGGTTATTTTAAGAGTAAAGTAACTGGACAACCTCCTGTAATGGGCGCATTAAAAGTTACCTTAATTGGCTTAGTAGCTGCTGGTGCTGCATTTGGTATTGCAAAAGCAATTTCTTAATATAGATAGTAAAATGACTTTAATAGAACAATATATTACTCAAAATAATTTTGGGAAAACCCTCGGGATGGATTTTAAAATTATTGAACCTGGCTTAGTGCATTATTTTATTACAATCAAATCAGAACACTTGGCTACACCAAAAGCGGCTCATGGTGGTGTAATTTCGGCTGTAATGGATGGATTACTTGGCGTTACTGCCCTATCCGTTTCTGCTAAAGAACATCACATTGTTTCTACAGTTGAATTTAAAATTAATTTTTTATCAGCAGCTTTAGTTGGAGATACCTTACAAGGCATTGGTAAAGTGGAACATCAAGGCAAGCGTTTAATAGTTACTAGTGGCGATATTATTTGCCCTGAACGAAACAACCATGTGATTGCCAAAGCAATGGGAACATTTAATACATATCCGGCTGAGAAGGCTGGGTATACTATATAAACAGAAATATAACAAAATAAATATCCTATTATTCTACTAATCTAAAAATGTATTGTTTTTCCATTCCTTTTGAATAGGTTTCATCAAATAATATCCCTGTTTTTTCAGCAGAAATTTTAAGCTCTTCTCCTAAATAATAAGGTCCTGCATATCCTAAATAATAACCTTCATCATCAGAATATTTAATCTTAAAAAAATAAAACTCTGCTTCTTTCCCGTTAAATTGTGTATTTTTCTTTGATAAAAATTCAGAACTAATTAACTCAATTTCATCATAAGAGTAAGCGTAATTATAAACATCTGATTCTGCTAAGCTTAATTGATTTTTATATTTTACAGGAAATAATTCCATTTTTTTAATTTCAGTAAAGTCCTCAAACATTTTATTTCTGAAATAGGGATGTTTTGCAAGAGAATTAAGTAATTTGGAATTTACGGGTTGATTATTTTTAAGTAAATAATAAGCGCCATAATACGCTATCCAATTATTTGTACTTTTACAAAACTCATTATAATATTCATAAATAAGCGTTTTATTTGAAGAATGATTTAGTATTGCTGCTATATTTTCATCAAAATAAGATTCAAATATTGATTTAGGATTTGTTTTTTGATAATAATACCGGTGAGATTCTTTGATAATTGCTTCTTGAAATGGTATAATCATATCGTAGCTTATCAAGCCGCTATCTAGCAAATTCTTAGTAAGATTTACCAAAGAATAATTTCCACTAGTATCTTTTAAAAAAGCGTCTAGTAATGTTGGATAAAGCAACGATGCTAATTCTAATGAATCCTTCGCTACATAAAGAACACTAGAATATTCGCTTAAATGAGCTAGTTTGGTTTTTAAAAATAATTCTAGTTCTTTATAGGCAGCTTTGGTTTTAATTTTCGCTAAACTTCCTGCATAAGAATCTAAATATTTTTCTTCAGTATCTTTATTATTAATTTTTTGAACTACATAATTAAATACCATGCTATCTGGTAAATCATTTAACTTGTTAATTAACTTAAATTTTACATCAAAATAATATTCACTGATAGTATCAACTGGGTATTTTTTTGAATCTAAAATAGATTTGATCTGAGGAAACATGTTACCTGTAAGATCAAATTTATAAAATTCACTTCTACTTTGCTCTTTTTTGATGGTGTCATTTGAAAAAGCATCTGTTATTAATAAACGAAAGGCCGTTGTGTCAGAATAAACGACTGGTTTATAAGATCCTGTATAAGTAATATTTTTATAAGGATACTCGTAAATTCCATTTAAATCTTGTTCAGGCAAATAGCTGTAGAATTGATAGCTATACTTACCAAAATTCAATATTACATATCTAATCACCGAAGTATTACCTTTCGTTTTTATTACAAATTCTTTTGCGGGAATATTACTTAACTTGATATCTTTTTGCATTAGAACGGTATCGTTGTAGGATACAATGCTATTCTCTATTTTTTTCCAACTTACAGAATCTGAAGTTGTAAAATAATAATCCGACTGTTCTTGTTTTTGTATATAATAGGTGATTCCTGATCTGAAATCATAAGATTGATAGAGTGGATTTAAAGTATCAATGTAAGCAGAATTTTTATATTCATATTTTAAAAAAGGTTTAACTAAATTAAATTCTAACAATGTGTCAATAGGTGCTTTATTAGGTTTATAATCATTATAGCTAAATTCAGTAAAATTAATTGAATTAAAAACTCCTTCATAAACTCTCTTTTCAAGGCTAGTACTTGGCATTATTGCCATTAAATTATATAATTTAAATCCTTTCAATATACTCCAGTTTACAATACATGAGCCATCATTAGCTTTGGCAATACTTTGTATACATTTACTTCCGTTATAAATAAATGCTGAGTCTTTTAATGTGGTTACACTTTTATTTTCAGTTAAAAACATATTCATTCTATTTATAATGAGAGAATCATTCTCAAAATATCTACCCACACCAGCTTCTGACAATTGTAAAACATATTGTATACCTGATATATTATCTGATGACCTTAACGTTAACATTTCTACCATATTATTATTTAAATATTCCGTTTTTTCATTAGGTTTAGAAGGTAGATTAATAGAAAAGCCCCATTTAGAATTATCGTATTGATAAGCATCAGTTCCAACAGGTTTAAAAAAAGATATATTATTAAAAAAATGGTCGAATTCTTCTGTATTAGAATTATTAGAAGAATAGGAAACAATAAACATGTATAGGATATTGTTTTCAATGAAAAGTCTCAATTTAATATCAATTTTAAGGCTGACTTTATATTCAATTTCAAAACCCTGAATACCATTATAGTTGATAGATTGATGAAGTTTTATAGTATTATCGAGTGATTTTTTTTGTAGAGACTCTAAAATAACTTTAAATATTTTATCCTTATCAGAAACATCCACAGCTGCTGCCATAGGTAATACCATATAAGTAGCACCAGATGTCATATCAATATACATTTGCATATCGCTTAATATAATTTCCTTTTTATAAGCAATTGGGGAACCTGGTAACTGATACTTAAATCCAAAACTACTATTTGAAATTTGCTTCCATGTAGTAAAATTTTGAGGCAATCCATTTAAGCTTAAATATTCTTTTTTTGATGAAAATATTGGGGTAAGTGTGTAACCCATATCCTTTAAAAGTTGAATAATACCATTATCTCCCGCTAAATGAGCCGAACCAAACGTTGCAAATAATGTTGTGTTTTTTATAATACTATCAATGGTGTTTGCCATGATTTTATTACGTTGAAATATTAAATCGTACTGAGCTTCATAAGACAAAGCAGACATATTATCCTGAATTTTATTAATATCTCCTGCCAAATATAGTTTTATAATATTTTCAAGAGGCGCTACATTTTTAACGGTTTTACTTAAATTAATAATTTCTCTTTTAAGATTTTCTTCTGATTTTATTGAATTTAATCCTGATTCATGGGAATTTGTGTTCTCAAGTCCAATAATTTCTTTGCCCATTCTTTTAGCAATCGACATTAAATAACCGTCTAAAAAAGTAGGATAATCATCTTTTTTTTCTTCAATAGGATTTAAAAGAAGTTTTAAAAGGCGGTAATTTTTATTTTTTATTTGTCGTAATGATAAGCCAACATCATTTTGTAATTTTTTATCAATTGCTTCATACTCACTATTATCAAAAGATTTTTTAAAAACATCCGAGGTATCATTTTTATTATTTGTGTTAAAAAATAATGCATTCAAACTATCAGGATGAAGTTCGCTAGCAAACATGTCACAATTTCTTATATAATCGCTAATAGAATCATTGGCAAAAAAAATCCTTTTATCTTTTAAATGAACAGTTCCAAAAAGATAAGAGGGTTTGGAGAGATTTTTACCGCTAATACGCCACAAAACCGTATTGTCATTCTGACCAACTAAAAAAGAATAGAAAAAAATGAAACAAATAAAAGCAAGTTTATTAACCATATTGAAACTATTTAAATGTTTCTTTTTATAAATACAATATTACAAAGCTCTCAACAAACTATTTATACTAGTCTTTTCAGTTAAGATAGCATGTAATTCAGAAATTGCTACCCTATCTTGTTTCATTGTATCTCTATGACGAATGGTTACTGTTTTATCTTCTAAACTTTGGTGATCAACCGTAATACAGAAAGGTGTACCAATAGCATCCTGACGACGGTAACGTTTTCCAACGGTATCTTTCTCATCATAAGCCACCATAAAGTCAAACTTCAAGTCTTTCATAATACTCTCCGCTAATTCTGGTAAACCATCTTTTTTTACTAATGGAAAAATAGCAGCTTTGTATGGTGCTAATGCAGGAGGTAAATTTAATACTGTTCTTGTATCTCCTCCTTCTAATGATTCTTCTTTTAAAGCAGAAGATAACACCGCTAAAAACAAACGATCTAATCCAACCGATGTTTCTAATACATAAGGCACATAACTTTCGTTTGTTTCAGAGTCAAAATATTGTAATTTTTTTCCAGAAAATTCTTGGTGTTGTTTTAAATCGAAATCAGTACGTGAGTGTATACCTTCTAATTCTTTAAATCCAAATGGAAATTGATGTTCAATATCACAAGCGGCATTCGCATAATGTGCTAATTTTAAATGGTCATGAAAACGGTATTTCTCTGAACCTAAGCCCAATGCTAAATGCCAGTTCAAACGCGCTTTTTTCCAATACTCATACCATTCCATTTCTGTACCTGGTTTAATAAAGAATTGCATTTCCATTTGTTCAAATTCGCGCATACGGAAAATAAATTGACGCGCTACAATTTCATTACGGAAAGCCTTACCTGTTTGAGCAATACCAAACGGTAATTTCATACGTCCTGTTTTTTGAACGTTTAAGTAGTTTACAAAAATACCTTGTGCGGTCTCTGGACGTAAATAAATAATGTTAGTTTCATCTGTTACTGCACCTGTAGATGTGTTGAACATTAAGTTAAACTGACGAACGTCTGTCCAATTTTTAGTTCCACTAATCGGGCAAACAATTTCCAAGTCAACAATAATTTGTTTGACTTCTTCTAAATTATTAGCGTTTAAAGCCGTTTTAAAACGTTCGTTAATAGCATCAATTTTATCTTGGTATTCTTTTACGCGTCCGTTAGTAGATTTAAACATTTCTGCGTCAAAATTTTCGAAACGCTTAGCTGCTTTTTCAACTTCTTTATTTATTTTTTCTTCAATCTTTGCCACATGCTCTTCAATTAATACATCGGCACGGTAACGTTTTTTACTGTCTTTATTATCAATTAATGGATCGTTAAAAGCATCAACATGTCCACTTGCTTTCCAAGTGGTTGGGTGCATAAAAATGGCAGAGTCAATTCCTACAATATTTTCATTCATTTGCACCATCGCTTTCCACCAATAGTCGCGAATGTTTTTCTTTAACTCCGCCCCCATTTGTCCGTAATCATACACGGCACTTAATCCATCATAAATTTCGCTGCTTTGAAAAATGAAACCATACTCTTTACAGTGACCAATAATTGACTTAAAAAAATCTTCGGGTTTTATATTACTCATATTCTTATTGAATTAATTCTTGTTTTTTAATATTCAGGTTTCAAAAATAGTATTTTACTTGAAACTAATTTACCATCCAATTATCAATTAAACGAATGTTACCAACAAACACCGCTATTAAAGAAACAGCTTTTTGATTCGGTTTAATATCTGAAATAGCTTCTAAAGTTTCTGCGTCACATACTTCATAGTAATCTAATTTCATATTTGGTATGGTTGCCACAACGCTTGATATGTATTTTTTTGCTTCGGCTATGCCATATAATTTTAATATTTGGTTACCAAGCTTCATCATTTCTGGAATTGCAGCAGCTTCTAATCGTTCTTGCTCATTTAATCTAACATTTCTTGAACTCATCGCTAAGCCATCTGCTTCTCTTAAAATAGGGCAAGCAATAATATCAACCTGTAAGTTTAATTGTTTAACTAGGCTTTTTACTACCATTACCTGTTGATAATCCTTACTTCCAAAAAAAGCTTTATCTGGTTTTACTCCTTCCAATAAAATACTAACAACTTGCCCAACTCCATTAAAATGTCCTGGACGAGTCGCTCCTTCTAGTATATTATCTAAATAACCAAAGTCAAATTTCCTGGTGTCGTTTTCGGTATACACATCTTTTACATCCGGCATATACAAAATATCGCAACCTGCGGCTTCTAATAGTTTTATATCAGCATCTGGTGTTCTAGGATAATTTTTTAAATCTGATTGATTATTAAATTGTGTTGGATTTACAAAAATACTACACACTGTAATATCAGTTTCTTTTTTCGAATAATCGATTAAAGAAATATGTCCTTGATGCAAAGCACCCATTGTTGGAACAAAACCAATTGTCTTTTTTTTTGCCTTTTCCTGAGAAATGACATCTTTAATTTCGTCTATTTTATGTAATACAAGCATTTTAGCTCTTTTTATTGAAATAATAGGCTCCAAAGCTAAATAATACTTTGATATATGGTTTTTTTTTTATTACTTTTGTATTGTCTAAAAAAACCACTACCTAAATCTAATTTATGAGAAAAGCCAGAGTTCTTTTTGTGTCGCAAGAGATTACCCCTTATTTAGATGAAACCCATATCGGAAAAATAGCTAGAAGATTACCTCAAGCCATTCAGGAGAGAGGGAAAGAAATAAGAACTTTTATGCCTAAATATGGTAATATTAACGAAAGACGTCATCAATTACATGAGGTTATTCGTTTATCAGGTATGAATATTGTTATTAATAACGCTGATCATCCATTAATTATCAAGGTAGCATCTATTCCTACTGCTCGTATGCAGGTATATTTTATTGATAACGATGATTATTTTCAACGTAAATCTGTTTTAACAGATAAAGCAACTGGAAAATATTTTGATGATAATGATGAACGTACTGTGTTTTTTAACCGTGGAGTAATTGAAACCGTTAAAAAATTAGGTTGGGCTCCAGATGTTATTCACTGTCATGGTTGGTTTACTGGATTAATACCTTTATATATTAAAAAAGCATTCTCTGAAGATCCATTATTTGCTGACACAAAAATCATTTTCACTATATATGAAGAAGAATTTACAAAGTCTTTAAATAAGAAAATTATTGATAAGGCGATGATTGATGGGGTTACTAAGAAAGAATTAAAACATTTAGAAGATGCTTCTTATGTTAATTTAATGAAGTTAGCAATTGATTTTGCTGATGGAATTTCTTTTGGTAGCGAAAAAATTAATGAGGATTTAATTAAATACGCTAAAAAATCGGGAAAACCTATCTTAGAATTTAAAGGAGAAGCTGAATACGCTGATGCATATAACGAATTCTACGATTTAGTTTTAGAAGACAGCGAAGTTCTAGCTGACTAATAAATTATACACTTTTAACTATTTTAAACGCATAATTTTCATTAATTATGCGTTTTTAATTACACTTTATGACCAAATTAAATATAGGATTACTTTTTTTATTATTAGCTGTTGTTTTTTCTTGTAAAAAGAAAGATGATGAAAGTGTTTTAGGACTTGATGTTCAACCAGAAAATGATTTAGTTGGAGTTACTATTTCTGACACTTCATCTGTTTTTATGCATACCCAAAAAGTAGATGCTGTTAGATCTTATAATGATCAGTATAAATATTTAGGTTCAAATCAAGATCCTATTTTTGGAAGAACAGATGCAAGTATTTATACAAATTTCTCAATTGCCAATAACTTAACTAATGTATCCTTTGGTATAAAACCTGTATTAGATTCTGCTGAAATAGTGCTTCGCTTTTTAGGTCAATTTTCAGGAGATACATCAACTGTTTTAACATTTGATGTATATACATTAAATGAAAAACTAACATCAGATTCATTATACAAAACAAACAGTTCTGTATCTAAATCAAATTCTAAAGTAAGCACATTAAATGGCAGAATGGGGTATAGAGGTAGTAATGCATGCTTAATACTGCCATTGGATAAAAACTTTGCTCAATATATTATTCAAACAAATTCAAATTTAACTAATAATACATCTTTTTTGAATGCTTATAAAGGTTTTTATATTACAACAGCTAATACTTCTCTTGGAATTCCAGGTTCTGGCGCTATTTATCGTGTTGATTTAGATGATAATATCTCAGGAATTAATATGTATTATCATGATGGAAATTCTTTAAGTTCGAAAGGAGAAACTTTTAAGTTTACATTTAGAGGTGTGGATGCTTTAAGATTTAATCATATTTCACACAATTACTCAGCGGCGTACCATAATTTATTTGATCAAATAACAGGTTCAGGAACTACTGACACTTTAAAAGGATCTTCAAATGTTTATTTAAATTGCTTTGGGGGGACACGCGCAAAAGTTTATTTTCCATATTTAAAAAACTTTTCAGATTCACAAGTAGTTTCAATTAGTAGAGCCGAATTAACTATTAAAATTGATGAAATACTAAGTCCGTATTCACTTAACTATGGCTATCCAGCTAACTTAGCATTACTTGCTTGTGGAACTGATGGCTCGGAAGAATTAGTATATGATCAATTAGAATCTAGTGATTTTGTGAAATACGGAGGAAATTACAGTTCAACAAATCAGCTTTATACTTTTAATATTGCTAGACAAATGCAAAAAATAGTTACTGGTAAAATTGCTAATTATGGTTTTTATTTAGTCAATGCTAATCCTACCAAATCAATCGTAGTTAGACGAGACAATCGAATGGAAAGAGTTGTATTAGGAGGAAAAAATAATCCTAATTACAAAGCTGTTTTTAAAGTAACATATATTAAATATCCTTACGATAAATAACAACTGTTATTAACTAATGAGAAGGCAAATAAAATAGTTTTATATATTTGCCCATCAAAATTTAACACTATGTCTGCTCTTACAGCCACTCAATATAATTTTCCAAAACAAAAAAGCTTTTACAAAGGAAAAGTTCGTGATGTATATAACATCGATGATAAATATTTAGTAATGGTAGCAAGCGACCGCATCAGTGCGTTTGATGTGGTTTTACCAAAAGGTATTCCATACAAAGGACAAGTATTAAATCAAATTGCTTCAAAATTTTTAGCAGCTACCAAAGATATCGTTCCAAACTGGGTGTTAGAAGTTCCAGATCCTGTAGTAACAATTGGCCGCGTGTGTGAGCCATTTAAGGTAGAAATGGTAATTCGTGGTTACTTAGCGGGGCATGCTGCTAGAACATACAATAGTGGCATTAGAACTTTATGTGGCGTTACTATGCCCGAAGGTTTAAAAGAAAACGATAAATTCCCTGAACCAATTATTACTCCTACTACCAAAGCTTCTGAAGGACATGATGAAGATATTAGCCGTGAAGAAATTTTAAAACAAGGCATTGTAGAAGAGAAATATTATGTGCAATTAGAAGAATATACTCGTAAATTATATGCTCGCGGACAAGAAATTGCTAATAAAATGGGCTTAATTTTAGTAGATACTAAATATGAATTTGGTTTATGTGATGGTAAAGTATTTTTAATGGATGAAATTCATACGCCTGATTCATCACGTTATTTTTACTTAGAAGGCTATCAAGAACGCCAAGATATAGGTGAGGAACAAAAACAATTAAGTAAAGAATTTGTTCGCAGATGGTTAATTGAAAACGGTTTTCAAGGAAAAGAGGGGCAACAAATTCCTGAAATGAATGAAGCTTGGGTGAACGAAATTTCAGACAGATATATTGAATTATTTGAAAAAGTAAGTGGAGATAAATTCATTAAACATCCAACAGATAACTTACAAAAACGTGTTGAAAAGAATATTTTAGCAGCTTTGGAAAAACTTGGGTAGTTATTTAGAGTTACAAACATTTTCAAAACAGTGCATAGGATATATGCGCTGTTTTTTTATTTTTACTATAAAATAAATTACAATATTTATGTACAAAAAAATAAGCAACAATATTCTTGAAACTATAGGTAATACACCAATGGTAAAAATTAATTCTATTACTAAAGATTTACCTTGTACTGTATATGCAAAAATAGAAACTACTAATCCAGGTAACTCTATTAAAGACCGTATGGCGTTAAAAATGATTGAAGATGCTGAGAAAGACGGACGTTTAAAACCAGGTGGAACTATTATCGAAGGAACTAGTGGAAACACTGGTATGGGCTTAGCCATTGCTGCAATCATTAAAGGTTACAAATGTATTTTTACAACAACTGATAAACAAAGCAAAGAGAAAGTAGATGCCTTGCGTGCCTTTGGTGCAGAGGTAGTAGTTTGTCCTACAGATGTAGAGCCAGAGGATCCAAAATCATATTACTCTGTATCATCTCGTTTAGTCAAAGAAATCCCTAATTCATGGAAACCTAATCAATACGATAATAATTCAAATTCAGTAGCTCACTACGAACAAACTGGTCCTGAAATTTGGGAACAAACCGAAGGTAAAATCACTCACTTGGTAGTTGGCGTTGGAACTGGAGGAACAATAAGTGGAACTGGAAAATATTTAAAAGAAAAAAATCCAAATATTAAAGTATTAGGGATTGATACTTACGGTTCTATTTTCAAGAAATTAAAAGAAACAGGTGAAATTGATAAAAATGAAATTTACCCATACATCACGGAAGGAATTGGAGAAGATTTTTTACCTAAAAATGTTGACATTGATTTAATTGATCATTTTGAAAAAGTAACAGATAGAGATGCAGCCATTATGACTCGTCGTATTCCTCGCGAGGAAGGCATTTTTGCTGGTAACTCTGCGGGCTCAGCCATGGCTGGTTTAATACAAATGAAAGACATGTTTAAACCAGGTGATGTAGT
This sequence comes from Flavobacteriales bacterium, assembly GCA_040376995.1. GTDB lineage: Bacteria > Bacteroidota > Bacteroidia > B-17B0 > Aurantibacillaceae > UBA4416. The sequence goes on along the minus strand of JBEIPP010000039.1, from coordinate 2,312 downwards.
TGTTGTTATTTTTCATGACCACGGTACTCGTTACTTAGGAAAAATGTTTAACGATGATTGGATGCGTGATAGAGGTTTCTTAGAAATTAAAAAGCCAAAAGCAATTGATTTAATTGCATCTCATAAAAATCAAAAATTATTAACAGTTGATGCTTCAGCTTCAGTTTCTGATGCTTTAAGAACCATGAATAAATTTGGCATCTCACAAATTCCAGTAAAAGATGGCAATAATTTTGTTGGTTCATTAAATGACTCTTTCTTATTTTCTAAATTAATTGAAGATAGTTCAATTAAAAATAAAATGGTGAAAGATGTTATGCAAGCTCCTTTTCCTTTTGTAACAGATCAAACATTAATGGAAGATGTTTCTAAATTAATTACTAAAGAAAATAACGCTGTTTTGATGACTGATTTATCTGGTGCAACACATATCATCACTAAACACGATTTAATTCAAGGCATTTCTCAAATGAGTTATTAACCATTTATCATTAGCTAAATCAACTCACAAAAATTAACAGTTTAATTCAAATAAATAGTCTTAAACTTGTTGTAACAAATTATAATTATTATGAAAAAAATTACCATCATTGCTAGTTTATTTTTCACATTAGCAAGTAGCGCTCAAAACAAAAGACCCGACAATTGGTTTAATTTAGACGCTAACAAAGACAATGTTAATGGTGTAAGTACTGAAAAAACATACGAAGAACTATTAAAAGGTAAAAAATCAACTACCATCATTGTAGGGGTTTTAGATAGTGGTGTAGATTACATGCACGAAGATTTAAAAGATGTGATGTGGACTAACCCAGGAGAAATTGCAGGTAATGGAATTGATGATGATAAAAACGGCTATATCGATGATATTCATGGATGGAATTTCATGGGTAGTAAAGATGGAAAGAATGTTGAAAAAGATAATCTTGAGTTAACTCGTGTATACAAAGATTTAAAAACTAAATATGATGGAAAGTCTGAAAAAGACATGAAATCTAAAGCTGAAAAGAAAGAGTTTAAATTTTGGTTAGTGGTTAAAGCTGATTATGAAAAAGAATTAGCTCAAGCCGAATCACAGGCAAACCAATATAAATTTATCAGAGATGCTGTTTCAAGTATTGTAGAGAAAATTAAAAAAGAAAAGGGCATTGAAAAGGTAACTGCAGAAGACCTTAAAAAATTTGATGCCAAAGAGCAAAAAGATAAACAGGGGAAAATGATTGCTTTAACTCAGGCTGCATCCGGAATGGAAGTGGAGGATTTAATAGAACAGTTGGATGAAGCACTTGCCAGCATGGATGGTTCGCGTTTAGATGTAAATGCAGATACCCGTTCTATTGTTGGAGATAATTACAATGATATGACTGAGAAGTATTATGGTAATGGAGATTGTAAAGGACCTGGAGCTTTTCATGGAACTCACGTAGCTGGTATTATTGGCGCTACTCGTAAAAATGGAATTGGTATTGATGGTGTTGCTGATAATGTAAGAATTATGAGTGTACGTTGTGTGCCAGACGGTGATGAGCGTGATAAAGATATTGCCAACGCTATTCGTTATGCAGTTGATAATGGAGCTGTTATTTTAAATATGAGCTTCGGAAAAAAATACTCTCCTGGTAAAAAAGTAGTAGATGATGCTGTAAAATATGCTGAAAGAAAAGGTGTTTTATTAATTCATGCTGCGGGTAATGCATCTGAGGATATTGATGAAGTGATTCATTATCCTTGTAAAAAATTAGAAAACGGAAAAACTCCTTCTAATTTTGTTGACATAGGCGCTTTAAGCTGGAAACCAGATGATGAGATTGTTGCACCTTTTAGTAATTATGGTAAAAAAACAGTTGACTTTTTTGCGCCAGGCGTAGAAATTCATTCAACAGTACCTGATTTAAACAAATACAAAGATGCAAGTGGTACTAGTATGGCCGCTCCAGTTGTAGCTGGTGTTGCTGCGGTTTTAAAATCATACTTCCCTGAATTAACACCAAAACAAATCATCAAAATTTTAAGTAAAACATCTGTAAAAACTTATAAAAACAAAAAAGTAATTATACCTGGTTCAAAAGATGAAATGATTGAATTTAGTGAATTATCTAAAACTGGAGGTATAGTTAATTTATATGAAGCTGTGAAAATGGCCGAAAGTATGGTGAAAACAAAAAAATAATCTTAAACCCAGATTACGCATTAGAAAATCTATTACGAGCTGAAACCTCTTCAAAACAGAACGCTTTGCCACTTTTTCTCCTTCATCATAGTGGTTACTATGCTTCAGTCAAAAAAGTGTCTGTTTTATTAAGCTTTCAACT
>JBEIPP010000185.1:0-5783 GCA_040376995.1 Flavobacteriales bacterium | reverse complement strand
GTGATGCGTTGATTCATATAGGAATGGAAGAGTAAACCGCTGTACTGTTTTTCTACATAAAAAACAAAATCATTATGCAACATAATTGTTTGTGGGTAGTATTTATTTAATTAAAAACTTCTTCAAGTTCAACCCTTCAAGGGTTTAAAACCCTTGAAGGGTTAGCTAAACAAAACTCAATTTCAAAACTTAAAGAGTAAACCGCTGTACTGTTTTTTCTACATAAAACAAAATCATTATGTAACATAATTGTTTTTGGGTAGTATTTGTTTAATTAAAAACTAAACGCATAAAGTTTTTGACAAATAGAGACAATCAATTGCTATTGTAAATTATAATTGGCTTATTTGTTATGCTAAAACAAGGCTATGCATAATCAAAATAGAATATTTAGAGTATTACAACTCATTGCTATTTTACAAAAATCACCCGCAAAAACAATACGTCATTTAGCAACCCTTTTAAATACTACCGAAAGAACAACTTACCGATATTTAGATTTAATAAAACAGTTAGGTTTTGATTTACAAAAAGACCCTTTTAATAAATACTTTATTGTAAACAATAGCAGTAATGCGGTTAGTTTTACAGAGCAAGAAGCTAATTTATTAAATCAATTATTGCAAAGCAGCGCCAAACATAATAAGTTGAAAGAATCTATACTTAAAAAAATATACCTTAATAACAACATTGCTATTAGTGGTACCAATTTATTGAAAGTTCATTTAGGTAAAATTATTGAAACCTTAAGTAAGGCCATACTTACCAATAAACAAGTGATTTTAAAAAAGTATCACTCAGCTAATACCCAAACTATTAAAGATAGATTGGTTGAACCTATAAAATTTACAGATAATTACACTGCACTGGCAGCATACGAAATTGAAAGCGGCGAAAATAAATATTTTAATATTGAGCGTATAGCTGATGTTAAAATAACTACTAAACCTATTGAATTTAAACAACATCATAATTACAACACCCCCGATGCATTTGGCTTTGGCGCAACAACAAATTGCTATAAGGTACAATTACGATTAAACTTGCGCGCCTACGTTATTTTAAAAGAAGAATACCCAATGGCAATACCATTTTTAAAAGCCGAACCCAAAAGCAATAACACCTATTTATTAAACATAACGGTAAACGATTTTAAACCAATAACTCGTTTTGTAATAGGTTTAATTGATGATGTTGAAGTGCTGGGGAACATAGAGTTTAAAGCACATTTAAAAGATATTACCAAAAAACTATTAAACAATACACTAAACATACATACTAATAAAACATCACGAAACAAAAGCAAAAATTGAGTAAAAAAGAAAGCGAGAGTTGCCTCCCGCTTTAGATGTTTTCACAACGGAATAATCCTTATTGTGATTTGCTTCAAAATGTGATACAATACTACAACATAATAATTATATAAAAAAATAAATATGAAAAAAATTTTAGGATTGGATTTAGGTACAACATCAATTGGGTGGGCTTATGTAAAAGAAGCTGAAAATGAGAAAGAAAAATCTGAAATTGTAAAATTAGGCGTTCGAGTAAATCCATTAACGGTTGATGAGCAACAGAATTTCGAAAAAGGTAAAAGTATAACTACTAATGCCGATAGAACATTAAAACGAAGTATGCGCAGAAATTTGCAACGTTTTAAATTAAGAAAGGAGAATTTAATTGAAATCCTTAAAGAAAAAGGATTTATAAATGATGGCACATTATTATCTGAAAATGGGAATAAATCAACTTTTGAAACCTATCGTTTAAGAGCAAAGGCGGCTAATGAACAAATATCCTTTGAAGAATTTGCGCGAGTTTTATTAATGATAAATAAAAAACGCGGTTACAAAAGTAGTCGCAAAGCCAACTCTCAAGACGAAGGGCAACTGATTGATGGAATGGAAATCGCCAAAAGGCTATACAATGAAAAAATAACTCCAGGGCAATTTGTACTTGATTTATTAAAGGAGGATAAGAAATATGTCCCTGATTTTTACCGCTCTGATTTACAAGCCGAATTTGAAAATATTTTTGACAAACAATTATCATTTCATTCAAATGTTCTTTCTCTTGAACTAAAAGAAGAATTACGAAACAAAAAACGAGATGCTGTTTGGGCAATTTGTGCTAAAACTTTTAAAGAAAAAGGATTTGAATTAGTTGGTACCAAAAGACAAGGGAAAGCCTCGGAGCAAAAAATTGAAAACTACAATTGGAGAGTAAAAGGCTTATCTGAAAAATTAGATTTGGAACAATTTGTTGTTGTTATACAACAAATAAATATGCAAATAAATAGTTCTAGTGGATATTTAGGCTCTATTAGCGACAGAAGCAAAGAACTATACTTTAATAAAGAAACTGTAGGTCAATACCTAATGAGGCAATTGGAAGAAAATCCACATACAAAATTAAAAAATCAAGTATTCTACCGACAAGATTATTTAGATGAATTTAATACGATTTGGGAAGTACAGGCTAAATTTCATAAGTCGCTAACTGATGACTTAAAATCTGAAATACGTGATGTAATTATATTTTATCAAAGAAGATTAAAAAGCCAAAAAGGATTAGTGAGTATTTGTGAATTTGAAAACAGACAAATTGAAGTTACAATTGATGGAAAGAAAAAAATTAAAACCATTGGAAATAAAGTTTGCCCTAAATCATCTCCGCTATTTCAAGAATTTAAAATTTGGCAAATTTTAAACAATATACAATTAATAGAAAAAGCTAACGGTGCTAAGAGAGAGCTAGTTCAAGAAGAAAAAGAAATATTGTTTAAAGAATTAAACATAAAAAATAAACTTTCAAAAGGTGATGCTCTAAAACTTTTATTTGAAAATCATAAGGACTTAGATTTTAATTTTAAAGATTTAGAAGGAAATAGAACCAATGCATCACTATTCAGAGCGTATCAGAGTGTTATTGAATTAAGTGGGCATGGTGAATATGATTTTAGTAAATTGAATGCAGATAAAGTGCTTGAAATAACTGCATCAGTCTTTGAAGGATTAGGTTATAACACTTCTATTATATATTTTGATACGAATTTAGAAGGGGATGCTTTTGAAAAACAATCTGCCTATCAGTTATGGCATTTACTTTATTCTTTTGAAGGAGATAATACAGCAACAGGAATTGGTAATTTAATTGAAAAAATAATTACTAATTATGGTTTTGAAAAAGAATATGCAAGCATTTTAGCTAATGTAAGTTTTCAGCCTGACTATGGCAGTTTAAGCACTAAAGCTATCCGAAAAATATTACCGCATTTAAAAGAAGGAAACGAGTTTAGTGTTGCGTGCACTCATGCAGGTTATAAGCATTCTAAAAATTCTTTAACAAAAGATGAAAAAGAAAAAAAGATTTTAAAAAACAAACTTGATATTTTGCCTAAAAACAGTCTACGTAATCCTGTGGTTGAAAAAATATTAAACCAAATGATTAATGTAGTTAATACTGCCATTGATACATACGGAAAGCCTGATGAAATTAGAATTGAATTGGCGCGCGAATTAAAAAAGAGTGCAAAAGAACGCGAAGAACTAACTAGTGTAGTTGCTAAAAACACACTTGAACATGAAAAATACAGAGCTATTTTACAAAAAGAATTTGGCTTAAACCATATTAGTCGTAATGATATTATTCGTTATAAATTGTATTTAGAATTAGAACATACTGGCTTTCATACTTTATACTCTAATACTTACATTGAACCACATAAATTGTTTAGTAAAGAGTTTGATATTGAACATATTATTCCACAATCTCGTTTATTTGATGATTCTTTTTCAAATAAAACGCTTGAAAGTAGAAGTGTTAATATTGAAAAGGGAAATGAAACTGCTTATGATTATGTAAAACAAAAAAATGATGAAAAAGCTTTAGTCGACTTCTTAAAAAGAATTGAAGATTTATATAAAGCTGGTAAAATTTCAAAAACTAAATACAATAAATTAAAAATGACAGGAAAAGATATTCCTGATAATTTTATTGCCCGCGATTTAAGAGACACGCAATACATTGCTAAAAAAGCAAAATCTATTTTAGAAGAATTAGTAAAAGATGTTATCTCAACTAGCGGAATGGTAACCGACAGATTACGTGAAGATTGGCAGCTAATTGATGTGATGCAAGAACTGAATTGGGATAAATATAACAAGTTAGGATTAACAGAAGTTATTGAAAATAGAGAAGGGCACAAAATAAAACGAATTAAAGACTGGACTAAACGAAATGATCATCGTCATCATGCAATGGACGCTTTAACTATTGCTTTCACAAAACGCAGCCACATTCAATACCTGAACAACTTAAATGCTAGAAGTGATAAATCGAGTAGTATTTATGGAATTGAAACCAAAGAATTGTATCGTGATGATAGAAATAAATTAAGATTTAAACCTCCTATTGCTTTAGCCGATTTTAGATTAGAAGCAAAAAAACACCTAGAAAATACTCTAGTTTCTATTAAGGCGAAAAACAAGGTTACTACCATTAATATAAACACCACTAAAAAACAAGGCGGTTTAAATAAAAAGAAACAATTAACGCCACGTGGACAATTACATTTAGAAACTGTTTACGGAAGTATAAAGAAATATGTAACCAAAGAGGAAAAAGTAGGTGCTAACTTTAATGAAGAATTAATTAAAGCAGTAGCAAGTAAAAAATGTAGAGAAGCCTTATTAAAACGATTAAAAGAGTTTGATAATGACCCTAAAAAAGCGTTTACCGGTAAAAATAGTTTAGATAAAAATCCTTTATACTTTGATGAATTGCAAACTTACAAAATACCACTAAAAGTAAAAACAGTAAGTCTTGAAACACTTTATACGATTAGAAAGGATATTACTCCTGATTTAAAAATAGACAAAGTAGTTGACCCACAAATAAAAATTGTTTTAGAAAACAGGTTAAAAGAATTTGGCGGCGACAGTAAAAAGGCATTTATAAATTTAGATGAAAATCCTATTTGGCTAAATAAAGAAAAAGGCATTTCAATTAAACGAGTTGCTATTACAGGGATTAACAATGCCCAATCTTTACATTCTAAAAAAGACAAAGAAGGCAATTTAATATTAGACAAAAATGGTAATACTATACCTGTTGATTTTGTTAATACTGGCAATAACCATCATGTGGCTGTTTACAAAGATGAATATGGAGATTTACAAGAAAATGTGATTTCATTTTTTGAAGCCACAACTCGTGTTAACCTTGGTTTACCAATTATTGATAAAAGCTACAAAGAAAAAGAGGGTTGGCAATTTTTATTTAGCATGAAACAAAATGAATATTTTGTATTCCCTAATGAACAAACAGGTTTTAAACCAAATGAAGTAGACTTATTAAAACCAGAAAATTATCATTTAATAAGCTCGAATTTATACAGGGTTCAAAAATTAGCAACTAAAAACTATATGTTCAGACACCATTTGGAGACTGACGTACAAGAAAGAAAAGAATTAAAAGATATTTCATATATAAGTATTAGAAGTTTGCCTCCAATAAAAGATATTTTAAAAATTAGAATTAATCATATTGGTCAAATTGTTTCAGTTGGTGAATATTAAAAGCATAAAATGATAAAACGAACACTCTACTTCGGAAATCCATCTTATTTGTCAACCCTTCAAGGGTTTTGAACCCTTGAAGGGTTAGCAATCTTAAAAATTATTTTAAATTTTAAATAAAATGATAAAACGCACACTCTACTTCGGTAATCCATCTTATTTGAGTATTAAAAATGCTCAATTAACTATTCATTTATCAGAGGT
>JBEIPP010000181.1:0-6177 GCA_040376995.1 Flavobacteriales bacterium | reverse complement strand
GTTAAGCTCTCTTTGATTATTATAAATTTAGGTAGTGACATTTAAAGTGATTTAATATTTAGTCCAAAATTAATCAAAAAAATCCAATATACAAATATTGGACTATTTATTTATTCACTTTGGTATAACTTACAAGGAGATTTTGACAATAATCTATTTTATCTAGAGTGGTATTATTTAGAAAATTACCTTGACAAATTAGTAGATTCAATAATACCAGATGAACTAAAATTCAACAAAAATTTACGGTTTTTATAAAAAGGAGCTCTAATTTAGATATAGAAAATTTTGAACTAGTTTATATCTAAAACCAATTATATATTTTAAATAGTTCAATATAATTCTCCAAAAATATACTTGAAAGAAGATATTGATTTCACTTTTTCAGTGGTAATTTTTTTTAGAGAACTAGATAAAAAATTCCTAAGAAAAGTTTTATTGAAGAATTTACTAAACAAAGAAACCATATTTCATTAGAGGAATTGAAACACATAAAATCTTACTATAGTATTTCTATACAGGCTATGATGGCAAGAGCAAAAAATCTTAATATCACCAACGAACATGTTTACAAAAGTTTCAGTATTAATTTTAGTATGCTTGGCTACCGTAAAAATGAACCTGGAGAATATACTGAAACTGAAAAGTCTTTAAGCTTTCAGCAATTGCTTTATAGAGCAGCTGCTGAGGAAGTAATTTCTTTAAGTAAAGCTGCATCGCTTAATAATCAAAACTTATCACAATTTAGAAAAACCTTTATAGTGTTATAGATTATGGCAATTGCGGTAAATGATGCAAATTTTTTATTGATCTATTTGAGATAGATTTAATAGATACGTTCTTTAAATTGAAATTGGATTTGCATACTCCCAACCTTGTGATGAATGAACTAGATTTTGAACAAAAAACGGTTCTTGAAAAACAAGTAACTAAAAAGAAATTGACTGTTAAAAAATTAAATGAAACTGAATTAGAAGATTTAAAACGAAAAGAAATTACCTCAACTAAACTTACCAAAAAAGATGTGTCGGTTTATGCTTATGCGAAGGAACTAAATGCTACTATTTTAACAAGTGATAACCGATTAAGAAAAGAAGCAAAGACAAAGGGATTTGAAGTACATGATATATTGTGGGTATTTGAAACCATGATACAAGAGAAGTTAATGAAGCCTAAAAAAGGCAAGCGAAAAGTTAACAGAATTAATGAAAATAAATACGTAGTTACCTATGGACGAATGCAGAAAAAGAATAGAAAAATAGAATAATATATAAATAAAAAAACCGAAGCTTATGGAATAATGCTTCGGAGTTTGTTGAAATGAAATTTAAAAATGATTGTTCAACGTTTTAGTTTCCAAATCATTGCCCTTTATTTTAGCTTTCTCTTTATCCCATTTATCTAGGCGCACTTTATTATGGAGAGAGATTTCAGCACGTTTAACGCTAATGGTAATACGAGCGTACAACGGAATTAAGCAGTTCGTGTCTTTTTAGATTGGTTAGTCCAAATAAGAATTGATAGGTTTTGTAATACTTTTATTTTGCCCCGATTTTAGTAACCGATTAAATATTGATAAATTGGTTTGTTTTGGCAAACTTTGTTGCTCTGAACAGCAATAAAATCAATAACTTACGTAAAATTCGGATACGAAAATAGAGAATTAAAAAGATAACCGAATAGGTAACCGAATGGCTTTAAATAATTTGATGAAGTTTGATATAGATAAAATAAAAAAGCCTCGTAAAAACTATGTTTTACGAGGCTTTGATGATTGTTGCGACGGCAACGTGTGATCCTGCTGGGACTCGAACCCAGGGCCCATACATTAAAAGTGTATTGCTCTACCAACTGAGCTACAGAATCATTAATTTAAGAACGTTGTTTCCTTTTCGGGCTGCAAATATATAAACGATTTTTATACTAGCAAAACTTTTTTTATTTTTTTTAAAATTTATTTTCTCAACTTGTTTTTACTGGCTATTAGCCTTACTTTTATAGTCAGTTATGGATTTCACACCTCAGATAAATTTATTAAAGGGATTTTGCACATTATATTTTGGTGTATCAGCAGTTGATGCTGAATTAGTTTTTGGAAAACCAAAAGAAATTCAAGTATTGGATGATAACATTTTAGAAACTTCATGTACTGTTTATCATTATTGGGACTCAGGATTTTCTTTGTTCTTTGACAATAAGAACTCAATGAAGTTTGGAAGTGTGGAAGTAGATAACGAAGATACCATGTTGTTTGGAAAGAAATTATTTTCATTAAACGAACAACAACTAACTGATTTAATGAAAGAACATAACTATACGCTTACTGATACTGAAAGACAAGATTGGGGAGAAAAGCGTTTAAGCTTTGATGAAGCAGGTTTGGATTGTTATTTCGAAAACGGAAAAATGTCTTCTGTAAATTTTGGAGTAATTGATGAGCCTAACAATTTTGAATTTTTACCTAATTAAATTTTACACAAATAACTAAAAATCAATACAATGCCAGGAACTGAATTATTTGGCGCAGAAGAGCGCAAGGAAATTGAAGACGTGTTATCAACCGGAATTATGTTTCGTTTTAATCATGATGCACAACGTAACAATATTTGGAAAGCAAAAGATTTTGAAGCAGAAGCTAAAAAAATTACAGGGGCAAAATATGCCTTAGCTGTATCTAATGGTTCAGCAGCTATTTTAGCAGCATTAGCAGCAAGTGGTATTGGAACAGGCGATGAAGTTATTTGTCCGCCGTTTACATACATTGCTACGATTGAAGCAGTGTTAATGCTTGGCGCTTTGCCAGTATTTGCTGAGATTGATGAAACCTTATGCTTAAGTGCTGAAGGCATTAGAAAAGCTATTACTCCAAAAACAAAAGCGGTATGTTTAGTTCACATGTGTGGTGGTAACGCAAACATGCACGAAATTATGGCTGTTGTTAAAGAACATAATTTAAAATTAGTAGAAGATGCAGGGCAAGCATTTGCGGCTTCGTATAAAGGAATAGCAACTGGTTTATTTGGTAGTGCTGGTGCTTATTCATTCGACTTCTTTAAAATTGCAACCGCAGGTGAAGGTGGTATTTTTGTAACAAATGATGAAAACGTTTATAAATTAGCTGATAGCTACTGCGATCATGGTCACGACCATGTTGGAAATAATCGTGGTATGGAAAACCATCCTATTATTGGTTTTAACTACCGTATTTCAGAATTACATGCAGCGGTAGGTGCAGCTCAAACTCGTAAAGTGCCAGCTATCAGAGAAGCTAATTTAAAAAACAAAGCTTTCTTACAAAAAGAATTATCTAAAGTACAAGGCATTAGCTTTTCTAAATTAGGTGATGATAACGGAGATTCAGGAACGTTCTTAAATATCTTAATGCCTGATACAGAGACAGCTAAACGTACAGTTGATGAATTTAATAAAGCTGGTGTTGGTGGATTTAATTATTGGTTCACAAATATGTATCACTTTATTAATCAATGGGAACATATTAAAGGTTTAAAAACAGCTTCTAAATTAGCTATTCAGGTATTAGGTGCGCCTCAAGATTATAATAATTTAGATATTCCTAAAACTCAAGCAGTTGTTGGTCGTTTAATTTCTTTCGGCATACGTTGTACTTGGACGGAGGAAGAATTAAAAACCTTAGCTACTAAAATTTCGGAATGTGCTACTAAGGCTTTAAAGCCTGTTAATGCTTAATTAACAATTAAACTATTAGACATGAATCAAACTCTTTTTTCAGAAGAAGAATTTTCTAAAAAACAATCAAATACCTTTGACTTGGTATGGAAGTCACCAGGAAAAACAGATCAATCTAAAATCCAAAAAGATTTTATATCTACTCTACAAAAGCATCAGTCAATTCTCGAAAACGCTAAAAATATTGAAGAATTATTGCATGAAGCTAGTCATATATTTACAAACGAAATTGTTCCTGAATACAATAAACAAGGGGAATTAGAGAGGGAAAAGTTTATTTATATGCTAAATATTTATCTTTCTGATAAATTAAATTTAAAAGGAAGAATAAACGAATCGTATAGATTAATGTTGTTAGATATTTGCGATAAAAATTTAGATGATTTTGAAAATGTTAAACTGTATCGAGATGCAATAATGAAATTAGAAAATACATCCGAGAAAAGAGAAAGAGAGTATGAAATTAAGTTGGCCGAGCAACATGTAAAAAATCAATATGGAATTGATATAGATATAGAAGAAATGGCCAATGCAGACTTTAATGATGAGGAAACCAAAGAAAGACTAAAAAATAAATATAAAGATTTCTTCGAAAAACAGCATGAAGCAGAGTTTAATAATCAATCGAATGATGATTATAATTTTGAGGAAATGTTTGGATTTAAAAAAAGAACACGTAAAAAAACAGCAAAACAATTAGAAAAAGAAAAACAAGAAAAAGAAGTAGAAGACTTGCTTAATAAGGATATTAATAAATTATTTAAGGAAATGGCTAAAGTCATTCATCCAGACAGAGAGCAAAATCCTCAATTAAGAGAAAAAAAAGAGAACTTAATGAAACAATTATCTAATGCAAGAGATAAAATGAACATTGCAGAGATTCTTTATATAAAAGTTTTAATCGATAATATAATTCCAGAAAACAATGTAAGCACTTCATTTAGTGACGATTCACTTAAAAGATTTGTGAAAATTATTAAACAAAAAATTCAGGAACTTCAAACAGTTAATTCTCATAAATTGTTAAACCACCCTCTATTTTGTGATTTAGGTTATACTTATGTTCAAAGAGTAATAGCTAAACTTAATAAATCAGATTTAAGAAAGGTTGTATTAAAAAATATTATTGCCACTCAAAATGAAACAAAATTGATGGCAAATGAATTGGAAAATATTAAACAAAAACCAAAACTTATTAAAGATATTGTAAAGAAATACGAGCAGGAAAATTTTAATGATAACGATGAGTTTTTTGATTTTTTAAGCTCAGTAAAATTTAAATAAAGTATTGATATAATTATGCAACACAAAAATTTTAAAAACATTGATAAAGTAACTTACGGTCGCGGTTCATTTGCTCAATTAGCAGAAACAGTAGAACCTATTCGTAAAGAAAATAAAAACTACTTTGTTTATGTAGTTGATAATTATTTTAAAGGAAAACCTTTAACTAATAAATTACAAAATAAACCAGAGGATTTAATTTATTATATAGATGTGGATCCGCACGAACCAAAAACTGAGCAAATAGATTCATTACGTGATGAAATTTTAGCAAAGCAAGGTTTACCCAGTGGTGTGATTGGTATTGGCGGTGGTAGTATTATGGATATCGCCAAAGCCTTATCATTAATGCTTACTAATGAAGGTTCATCCACATTATATCAAGGATTAAATTTAGTAAAGAAACCAGGTATTTATCACTTAGGTGTTCCAACGATATCTGGAACAGGTGCAGAGGTATCAATGACGGCTGTGCTTACAGGTCCTGAAAAAAAATTAGGACTAAAATGTGATTGGACGGTGTTTAATCAAGTGATTTTAGATCCAGAATTAATTGCGTCTGTCCCTACAGATTGGTGGTTTTATACAGGTATGGATACTTACATTCACTGTATTGAATCTGAAACGGGTATTCGCAACAATGCTTTTAGTTTAGCTTATGGTGAGCAATCGTTAAAGCTTTGCAGAGAAGTGTATTTAGGTGAGAACGCTGGTCGTACTCCTGAAAACGATGATAAGCTAATGGTAGCTTCTTTAATGGGTGGCTTAAGCTTAACATATAGCGAAGTAGGTGTTTGTCACTCGTTAAGTTACGGTTTATCAATGGTTTTAGGAACTCGTCACTGTTACGCTAACTGTTTAATATTTCAACACTTAGGCGATATTTACTCAAAAGGACATAGTGAGTTTATGCAAATGATTGAAAAGCATAAAATTGTATTACCACAAAACTTAAGTAAAGACTGGACAGAAGAGCAAATTACAGCCATGGCACAAGTATCATATAATTTACCATTTATGTGGAATCACGCATTTGGGGATAATTACAAAGAAATTGCAACCATGGATTATATTAAAGATTTATTTAGAAGATTATAAAAATAAAAAACATGTCAAAAAAAATAGTAAAAGTAGGAGATATTGAGTGCGGAAGTAAAGAGTTATTCTTGATTTCAGGTCCATGTG